>WGAD01000068.1 GCA_015489255.1 Anaerolineales bacterium
ACGCAGGGCCCTGCGTCTCTACGTTGGCGTTGCCGGGGCGGTCTTTCCAGTTTCCCAGGTATTCGTAGCCCAGGGCGTCGTGGAAGAAATCGATCACCCGCTGCTGGGTGCGGATTTCACGTTGGCCGACGGTGGAAAGGGGCATGGGTCAATTCTCCTCGTGGTAGCGATCTTCTGTCCAGTGGGCCGGGTTGCGGATGATGTAGGCAGCGATGCGTTTATATTCCCGCTGATTGCGGATGATATGGTCGTGGAACCGGGATTGCCAGGCAAATTCGGGATGCCCGTTTTGCCGGCACCAGCGGGTGACCGCCGATTTGTAGGAACGGACGATGGCCCCCAGGGACCCCGCCCGCGGCGAAATGGCGGACATTGGGTTGTCCGTTGCCGTAGAGACGTTGCATTGCAACGTCTCTACGGCAACGGGGTCATCGTGTATCACAACGATTCCATGAACGTGATTGGGCATCACCACAAACACGTCTACGGATACGCGGGCGGCGGTGTGACCGGGGATTTCCTGCCAGAACCGCCGGGCGGTTTCCCCGATGGGTGACAGGCGCATTTCGCCCCCCGCAATATGCCCGAAAAACGGTTGCCGGTTGTGGGTGCAGATGGTGACGAAATAGGCCCCCGGCGAGGCGTAATCCCATCCCGGCCGCCGCGCGGACGGGATGCGGTATTTGCCGCGGAATTTTCGGGATGAATCGTTGGTCATAGGGGCCTTTCCCGTAGAGACGGACAACCGTCCGTCTCCGGACGACCATCCGCCTCTGTGATCAAACGACACAATTTTATACCAACCTCACCTTGCCGGTGAGCAGGACCTGCATCATGCCCTGTTTGATCTGGCGCACCTTCTCGCGGCGGGCCTCCAGCGCGGCGATTTCGGCGTCCATGTCGGCCAGCACGGCGGCGATGGCGCGTTGTTCAGGGGGCGGCGGAAATTGAAAATCGATTTGCTCAATATCACTGGGTTTCAAATTGTTGATACTTGAGCCTGAAAGAATAGTTTCAATCGCCTTTCTATATCGAGTGGTCTGAAACAAAAAAGCAATAAATTCAGGATGTGCCAAAGACTTATCCCGTGTGCGAAAACATCCCATAAAGGCACCAAAGGTGTATTGATATCCATCGTCCAAGATGAAAGGGGCGGCTTTCCCAACCAAAGCCTTACTCCCGTTTGCCATGCAAATTACGATATCCTCTTGCATCAAGATCTGTTGTCTCGATACTCTTTCGGAATTTACGAATTGTAAATCGGATAAATCGAGACGCTCATCTTGGACATTGTTCGCTCTAAGCAACCGAATTGTTGTTGGGCTGTCATATTGCGAAAGATCCGCATCAGGTTTGTAACTAACGCCTCGAATACATTCGCCGACATCCCCCAACCGCCTCGTCACCCACTCCCCGCTGAACCCCGGCAGGCGGGTCTTGCCGGTGAGCAGTTGCTGCATGGCGGCGGTTTTGACGGCGCGCTTTTTGGCGATCAGGGCGTCGAGCGCGGCCAGCAGACCGTCCACGTCCGCGAGGGCGGCGGCGATGGCGCGCTGCTCCGGCAGGGGGGGGAGTGGAATTAGAATAGATTTTATGATTTCGGCGCTTAAGTTCGGTTGCCCTCCTTGAGTATATGTCTCTATTATCCAGTTTTTTAAGTGAGACAGCATATAAAAAAGAAACATTGTGTTGTCTTGGATTGGAGTAAGCGCCAGCACAGCTTGGTTTATTGCTGCCTCAATCTGTGAGATCGCTGCCTTTCCCGCTGTTGCTCCATACAAGGCAAGCAAAAGTGTACCTGCGGAAACCATTTTCGCCGAGGAACTGCGCAGACCGGCTTCTGTTATTCTTCCTTCTACCGAATCAATAAATCCCTTGTTAATGTCGCTTGACGTGATCCATGGTATTTCTCCACCATAGTAACTGCGTATGCGAGTTGGTGGTGTTCCACCAGAATAGAATGATGCTATCTCCCTGAATGGCTTCACTTCCCAGTTCTCTGGAATCACCCCCACCTCGGTTCTTTTGTAGCCCTTTGGCAATGGAGAATGAGGAATGGATAATGGAGAATGAGGAATGGATAATGGAGAATGAGGAATGGACAATGGAGAATGAGGGGTAGATAATGGAGAATGAGATGAGGAATGGTCGGCGGTCATCGGTTGCTCCGGGCTGTTTTGATGATGGCGGTCAACAGTTTCAGCAATTCGGTCAAATCGGCGCGCATGGAATCGCCACCTTGTGAATCCAGATAACCGGTAGCCTGCAAGAGTTCCAGCCAGTACCCGGTTTCATCGGCTTCTTTGAGAGCAATGGACATCTTGTGAATGAAATCGGCCTTGCTCTCGGCCTGGTCCGCCTCGCGGATCAACGCGCCGATCGCCGTCCCGCTGCGCAGCAATTGTTTGCTCATCACATATTCTTTCTTCTCCTGCTGCAAAAAACGACACAAACGCACCACCCGCACCGCAAAAGCAAATGACTTTTCCCTAACCACATTCTTTTTCTTCATCGCTCACCTTCCCCATTATCCATTATCCATTATCCCATTATCCATTATCCATTATCCATTATCCCATTACCCATTATCCATTATTTTTTTCAAGTGTTCGGCCACACGGGCGGCGTAGCGCTCCACCTCCTGCTCCAGTTCGGGCAGGGGGCGGGCGTAGCGTTCCGCCAGTTCCGCCACGCGGGCGGCCAGGCGGGCGGCAACGCCCTGCACCTGGGCGGTGATGGCCTCTTCCAGGGCGGCCAGCCATTTGTCGGCCACCACCAGGTCTTTGATTTCGTCTTCCGTCAGATCGGCGTATTTCGCCAGCGCCTGCTTGTCCAGCGCTTCCTGGGCGGCCTTGGCGCGTTTTTTGGCCGCGGCTGCGGCGGCGTTCAGCGCCAGCCAGCGTTCCAGGGCCTGGCGTTCGGCGTCATCTGGCGGGGCGTCGGCGAGTTCTTTCAGGCGGGCTTTGACGCGGCTCTTGGTGATTTTGCCGTTATCGTCCAGCACCTCGGCCAGGGGAGAAGACGGACTGTCGTCCGTCTGTACGGCGCTGTTTTCCTCGATGAAGGCCTCCAGTTCCGCCGCGGCGGTTTCTGCGGCGGCCTGCAGGCGTTCCACCTCGGCCTGTTCCGCGGCAAAATAGCGGGCGGTCAGCAGGTCGGGGGGCAGCAGGTCCATCTTGTATTTGGCCCGGCCGATGGTCAGATCGGGCGTCTCCTTGATTTTGCGCGCTTTGTCCTCGATCACGCCGCGCGGCTGGGCGGCTTCCTGCCAGCCGAGAGACGCAATCAGATAGGCATCGTCCTGCATGGTCTCGCCCCAGTAGTCCATCAGGGCCTGGTAGATGTCGTAGGGATCGATCAGCGGGATGCCCTGAAAACGGGTTAGCAGGTCATCGGCCAGGGCGCGGATCAGGTCGCGCGGGCGGTCGTTCACCTGCAGGGCGCGCAAGCGCGGTTCGTGGGCCTGCCGCCAGCCGTCGAAGCGTTCCAGCACCATCTGGCGGAAGGCGCGGAAATCGGGGTGCTCCAAAATCGTTTGTAGGGACGCATGGCCATGTGTCCCTACGTAACCCGGGCGGCCGTTTTCGACGAACAGGGCGGCCCGCAGGCCGGGGAAGGCCTGCCAGTAGGCTCCCAGGGCGTCCACGTCGCGCTGCGGGATGCCGCCCTTCAGGTGGGCTTGCAGGTCGTGCAGGTCTTCGGGTTCGCTGCTATCGATGTAGCGCGGGATGTTCAGGTTGTAGTCGTTGGCGGCGATCTCTTCCAGCGGCACCAGGCGGGAATAGCCCGGCTCCTCGATTTGCCCGCGGAAGACGTCCACAATTTTGCGGATGTCGCGCTCGCGCAGGCGGTTCTTGGCCCCGTCCTTGACGAAGCCCTTGCTGGCGTCGATCATGAACACGCCGCGGCGTGTGCCCGCTTCTTCTTTGTCGATCACGATGATGCAGGCCGGGATGCCGGTGCCGTAGAACAGGTTGGGCGGCAGCCCGATGATCCCCTTGATCAGGCCGCGGCGCAGCAACTCCCGGCGGATGTCGGCCTCGCGGTTGCCGCGGAAGAGCACGCCGTGCGGCAGGATGATGGCCCCTTTGCCGCGGCTCTTGAGCGATTTGATGAGATGCAGCAGGAAGGCGTAATCGCCGTTCTTGGCGGGCGGGATGCCGTACTCGAAGCGGCGGAACACATCGTGTTCCGGGTCCAGGCCGTTGGTCCAGTTCTTCTGTGAGAAAGGCGGGTTGGCGACGGCGAAGTCGAAGGTTTTTAAACCGCCATCGGGGTTTTTGAAACCGGGGGCGGCCAGGGTGTTGCCGTGCCACAGTTCGGCGGTGGGATAGCCATGCAGGATCATGTTCATGCGCGCCAGCGACCAGGTAGCCAGGTCCATTTCCTGACCGTAGAGGGCCAGTTTTTTGGTGTTGGCGGCGTCGGCGGCCTTGATGAGCAGCGAACCGGAGCCGCAGGTGGGGTCGTAGACGGTCGGGGCGTCCAGTTCGGCGGCCTGCTCGATGCCGATCACCTGCGCCATCACCCGCGAGACTTCGGCGGGGGTGTAGAACTGCCCCTTGCTCTTGCCGCTCTCGGTGGCGAAGTGGCGCATCAGGTACTCGTAGGCGTCGCCCAGCAGGTCATCGCCTTCGGCGCGGTTGGCGCTGAAATCCAGCCCTTCGAAGATGCCAATCAGTTTGCTCAGGCGGTCCTGCATCTCCTTGCCGCGCCCCAGTTTGGCCTCGTCGTTGAAATCGGCCTGGTCGATCACGCCCTTCAGGTCGTTGGCTTCGGCCAGACGGGCGATGATCTTGTTGATTTTGTCGCCAATTTCCTTGTCGCCCTTCAGTCGGGCCATGTCATCGAAGCCGCCGCCCGCGGGCACTTCGATCAGGGCATTGGGGTCGGCTTTGGCCTTGTCGGAGACGTACTTGACGAACAGCAGGGTCAGGATGTAATCCTTGTACTGCGAAGCGTCCATGCCGCCGCGCAGTTCGTCGCAGGATTGCCAGAGAGATGCGTAGAGCTGGGATTTTTTGAGTGCCATGAGGTGTGGAATCTCCGTTGCGGAATCGGATGGCTGGCGTTGGGCGCTGCGGCGCCTGATGCGTCGTGCCCGTGTCTCCTGAAGGCAAGGGTGTCTGTTGGAAAATTCTACCCGAAAATGAGGTTGCTGCGCGAGATTTTTTGCAAAGCCTATTCGCGTTCCTTCCCCCGGTATAAAAAACGCCCTCCAGGTGCGGCGTTCACCTGGGGGGCCATTGGGGAGGTGGGCGCGGAGGGGCTCGAACCCCCGACCTCACGGATGTGAACCGTGCGCTCTGACCAGCTGAGCTACGCGCCCACGGCGTGGGGCATTATAGCCGAGGAAGCCGGATATGGCAAGGTTTTTCCTGGGCTTTTTTTGGGGTTTAGGGCGGCGGCAAAAAGTCCCAGGGGTTGACTTTGCCGTATTGGGTGTGCATCAATTCGAAGTGCAGGTGTGGGCCGGATGAGTTGCCGGTGGAGCCAATGGCGCCGATCACTTCGCCCTGGCCGACGCTTTGCCCGCACACGACGTTCAGGGCGCTCATGTGCGCGTAGAGCGATTGCCAGCCGTTGCCGTGATCGATCATCACCATGTAGCCGTAGCCCCAGTCGTTCCAGCCGGCGTACACAACGACGCCGGCGTCCA
>WGAD01000069.1 GCA_015489255.1 Anaerolineales bacterium
CAACAAGATGATCCAGATCGGGCGGTGTTTTTTCATGGCCGCCATTTTAACACCAAAGGCGGGGTTGGTCACCCCGCCTTTTTGGCCCTTCAGGCTTTCTCTTCGCCCTGGACAAAGGCCTCGACCATTTCTTTGGCTACGCTGTCGCGGAATTGCTTGGGCGGCGTCTTGAAAAAGTAGGAGGAGGGGCCGATGATCGGCCCGGCCAGACCACGGTCGAGCGCGATCTTGGCCGTGCGAATGGCGTCGATCATCACGCCGGCGGAATTGGGGCTATCCCACACTTCCAGCTTGGCTTCCAGGTTCAGCGGCACCTCGCCAAAAGTGGTGCCTTCCATGCGAATGTAGCACCATTTGCGGTCGGTCAGCCAGGGGACGTGATCGCTGGGGCCAACGTGGACGTTATCGGGGTGCACTTCATAGGGGATCATGCTAGTGACCGCGCCGGTCTTGGAAATTTTCTTCGATTCCAGGCGCTCGCGTTCCAGCATGTTGAGGAAATCGGTATTGCCGCCGAAATTCAACTGGTACGTTCGGTCCAGGCGCACGCCGCGATCGACGAAGAGGGTGGTCAACACGCGGTGCAGAATGGTGGCGCCCACCTGCGATTTGATGTCATCGCCCAATACCGGCAGGCCCCGCTCGCGGAAGCGGTTGGCCCAGTATTCGCTGGAGGCAATGAACACCGGAATGCCGTTGACAAAGGCACAGCCGGCGTCGAGCACCTGCTCCACATACCATTTAGTGGCCATTTCCGAACCCACGGGCAAGAAGTTGATGACGACATCGGTCTTGGTTTCTTTCAACAACCTGGCAATATCCGCCGTCGGGCCGGGCGCTTTCTTAATCACCCCCGCCAGGTATTTGCCCAGACCGTCATGCGTCATGCCGCGCACCACCGGCACATCCAGTTTCGGGACTTCGGCAAACTTGTAGGTGTTGTTGGGGTAAGCGAAGATCGCCTCGGAAAGGTCTTTGCCCACTTTTTCGGCATTGATATCAATGCCCAGGGTAAACTCAATGTCGCTCACATGGTAGCCGCCCAGGTTGACGTGCATCAAACCCGGCACCGTCGCGTCTTCTGGGGTGTTTTTGTAAAACTCCACCCCCTGAACCAGCGAGGAAGCACAATTGCCAACGCCAATAATGGCTACGCGGACCTTCTTTCGTCCCATGTTTCTCTCCTTCTCGCAAATCGTTGCGAATGAGATGTAAAAATGAATGCCCCGGTCATTCCGCGGCCTGGGTACGATTTTAACACGCTTTGACCATGTTTCACCGGCATCCTCATGTATAATCAACCCATAAGGAACAGCCGCATGGACACCCAAACTCTGGCCCGCATCCTGGATTTAAATCACGTTTTGGCTCGCAATCGTCCGCTCAAGGAATTTTTTCAGGCGGCGTTGGCGGTCGCCTGCGAAAGCACAGCCGCAGCGGCGGCTATCATCTGGGCGGCGGATGAGGGAGGCCGCCAGATCGTTGCCATTGAGGCCGACCCTCCCCTGCCGGCGTCCGACGGCCCCTTCAAAATGCCGCTGACCAACAGCGCCGCGGGCTGGGCGGTGCAATACGAACAACCCGTGCAGCTAGACGACATCGCCAAAGAGCAGCCATCCATTCTAGAAAACCAGCCCGAGTTTCCCCTGCAAGCTGCCCGCCTGCTGGCCGTTCCCATCCGTTTTCGCGGCCAGGCCCTGGGCGTCATCGAAGCCTTCAACAAAGAAGACAACTTCACCTATGAAGATATCGCCGTGCTGGAGCACCTGGCCGTGCTGCTGGGCAGCGGCATCCACGACGCCCGCCAGCAGGTGCACATCAAACGGCTGCAAAAGGAAATCAAAAAACTCGACGACCTGAAAAGCAACTTCATTGCCATCGCCTCGCACGAACTGCGCACCCCTCTCGGGTTGATCCTGGGCCATGCAACTTTTTTGCGCGAGATGATCCCGGAAGAATTTCGCGAACAAATGGACGTGGTGGTGCGCAATGCCGAGCGATTAAAGAAATTGATCGAAGGCATGGCGCAAGTCAACAACTATCAGTCCGGCACCTCCCGCGTGCGGGCGCAAACCTTTTCCTTGCGCGATTTGATCACCACCCTGATCAGCGACTATCGCCAGCAGGCTGAAAAAGCCCAGGTGACGATTGAAGCCTCCCTGCCAGACGACCCGCTGACCATCCACGGCGACGAAAGTAAACTGGCCACCGCCCTCAGCAATCTGATTCAAAACGGGATCACGTTCAACAAGCCGGGCGGCAGCCTGCACATCAGCGCCACGCGCATCCCCGGGTACACCCAGATCCGCGTGCAAGATACGGGCATCGGCATCCCGCCAGAGGCGCTGCCCCGCATCTTCGACCGCTTTTACCAGGTAGAATCGCACCTGACGCGCCAGCACGGCGGAATCGGCCTGGGGCTATCGATCACCAAAGCCATGGTGGAGCTGCACGGCGGGCGCATCTGGGCCGACAGCACGCCCGGGCAAGGCAGCACCTTCACCGTGCTGCTGCCGTTGCACACCATCCCCACCCCCAGCGAAAACCCCTTTGAACTGACGTGACCGCTCCCGCCTATCTCTTCGCCGGTTCTCTGCGGCGGGAATACATCCTGCCGCCCGATTCGCCGCCCAAGTACGATCTCCCCGGCGGCGACTTGCTCTATGCCGCCTGTGCCGCGGCCCTGTGGACGCAACGCATTGGTTTGATCAGTCGCGCGGGCGAGGAC
>WGAD01000070.1 GCA_015489255.1 Anaerolineales bacterium
CGCGCCGAAGGCAGGTGCAGCAACCCCATCACAATGGCGTTTGGCCGCAGCCAGTTCAGTTCGTTGTCCACCGGGCGGGCAACCTTGAGCACCAGGTCGCCACGACCAAAGGCCTCCTCTGGCGTGTACACAATCCGCGCCCCGGCGCGCTCATAGTCTTCATCGCGAAAACCTGCGCCGCGCCCTGCGTCGTGTTCCACATAGCAGGTGTGCCCGCGCATGGTGAGCATTTCCACACCGGCGGGCGAAAGGCCCACGCGGTATTCAAACGGTCGTCGCTCTCTGGGGATGCAGATGTTCATCGGTCATTCCTTGGAAAAATTGGGGAAAGAAAGCAGTCAGGGCATGAGCAACGTTTCGCGGATGCGCGGCAGTGCCCAATCGATCGTCTCGCGGTCGATCACCAGCGGCGGCGCAAAGCGAATGACGTGTTCGTGCGTTTCTTTGGCCAGAATGCCGCGCGCCTGCAAGGCCTCGCAAAAACGGCGCGCGCCGCCGGCCTCGGGCCAGAGTTCAACGCCAATGAGCAATCCTTTGCCGCGCACCTCGCGGACATGCTTGCTGGGGATAGCGCGCAGCTGTTCCATGAAGTACGCGCCCAACTCAGCTGCCCGTCCGGCCAGGTCTTCTTCCACCAGCACGCGCAGGGCGGCGCGCGCCACGGCAGCGGCCAGGGGATTGCCGCCAAAGGTCGAGCCATGCTCTCCCGGCTGGAACAACCCCAGGATGGCACGGTCTGCCAGCACCGCCGAAACCGGGTAAAAGCCGCCGGAAAGCGCCTTGCCGATGATGGTCACATCTGGGCGCACGTTTTCATGCTGGCAGGCAAAGAGTTTCCCCGTCCGCCCCAGGCCGGTCTGGATTTCATCGGCCATGAAGAGGACGTTTTCGCGGCGGCAAATCTCTGCAACGCGCCGCAAATATCCCTGCGGAGGCACAATGACGCCGCCCTCTCCCTGGATCGGTTCCAGCATCACCGCCGCCGTCTGCGGTGTGATGGCCGCGGCCACCGCTTCGGCATCACCGTAGGGCACCACTTTAAAGCCCGGGGTAAAGGGGCCGAAATCGTCACGGTAAAGTGGCTCGGTAGAAAAGGTGATGATGGAGATCGTCCGTCCGTGGAAATTGCCAGCCGCAACGATGATCTCCGCCTGGTGGCGGGGCACGCCTTTGACCACATACGCCCATTTGCGCGCCAGTTTGAGCGCGGTTTCCACCGCTTCAGCGCCGCTGTTCATCGGCAAAGACATTTCGTAGCCAGTCAGTTCCGAAAGCTCTTTGTAAAAAAGCGGCAGCTGGTCGTTGCGAAAGGCGCGCGAGGTCAGGGTCACCTTTTGCGCCTGGTCGATCATCGCCTGCAAGATCTTTGGATGCACATGCCCCTGGTTGACCGCCGAGTAAGCGCTCAGGCAATCGAGATACCGGTTCCCCTCCACATCGTACGCCCACACCCCCTCCGCCTTGCTGATCACCACATCCAGCGGATGATAGTTGTGGGCGCCATAACGTTCTTCCAGGGCGATCAGGTCTTGGGACTGCATGGCACCTCTCTCCTATGCAACGCCAAACAAACGCGCCAGGACGGCTTTTTGCGCGTGGAGCCGGTTGTGTGCCTGTGGGAACAGCCGCGAATGGGGCCCATCGGCCACCTCGTCGGTGATCTCCTGCCCCCGGTGCGCCGGCAGGCAGTGCATCACAATCGCATCTTTGTCGGCTTCAGCCACCAGAGACGCGTTCACCTGGTATGGCGGGAAGACGGCCTCGCGTTTTTTGGCCTCTTCCTCCTGCCCCATGCTGGTCCAGGTGTCGGTGTAAATCACTTGGGCGCCGGCCACTGCCTGGTGCGGATCGCGCAAGAAGGCCAGTTGAGAACCCGATTCGCGGGCAAATTCCCGCGCCACCTCCACAGCCGCCGCCGGCAAATCGTAGCCTTCCGGGCTGGCAATGGTGAAATTGGCGCCCAGCTTGGCGCAAACGTGCATCAGCGAGACGGCCACATTGTTGCCATCTCCGACATAAGTCACATTGACCCCCTTCAGCGTGCCGAACTCCTCTTGAATAGTGAGCGCATCAGCCATCGCCTGGCAGGGGTGGTTGTAATCGCTCAGGCCGTTGATCACTGGCACATCTGCCCAGCGCGCCAGTTCCAGCACATGTTCATGGTCGAACACGCGCGCCATAATGGCCTCCACATATCCCGAAACCACGCGCGCCACATCGGCAATGGATTCTCGCTTTCCCAGGCCGATCTCCGCGGGAGAAAGGTAGAGCGCATCGCCTCCCAGGTGGCGCATCGCCATATCAAACGACACCCGCGTCCGCAAACTGGGCTTTTGAAAGATCATCGCCAGGGTTTTACCTTGCAACAAGGGGCGGTTGCCGCCCGCAAAGTACTCCTTCTTCAGTTCAATCGCCAGATCGAGCATGGACTGCAATTCTGCGGGCGAAAAATCGGCCACATGAAGGAAATCTTTTTTCATACCTAGGCTCCCTTTGTGTTTTTAGCGTCAACGCGCCCATTCGGGGGTGCGGGCGCGTTGAATGGCTTGTTTTTAGTATATCACGAGCGGTCTGAATGCACGCCAGAATGTGAAATTTGTCACTGGCTGGCGCGGAATTTGCGCCAATACCGCAGCATCCCCGCGGCAGACATCCACGAGGGGTTGGCGATTTCATACGTCTCCAGCAACGGGTCGGGGATACCGTTTTCCCGCCCCTGGGCATCCTGCCAGGCGACAAAGCGCTCCCGGATCTCATCCACATCCGGGCCGGCGGGCATCAGTTCCCGCAGCCAGGCATCGACCTCGTCCAGGAAGCTTTCAATAGCCTGCAAGTGCCAGTCCGGATCGTCGTAAATGCCAAAGTGGGTCGGCGCCAGTCGGCGTGGTCGCAGCGCCCGCAGGCGCTGCACACTGCGCCGCCATTTTTCCAGGTGCAATTCGGGAGGCGGCATCGGCAGGCGCAGGTAAGGCGGCCCTGGCAGGCGCACGCCGCCGATATCGCCGGTGAAACAAACTCCGTCCAGGCAGTACGTATGATGATGTTCGGCGTGCCCCGGCGTGGAAAATGCCACAAAATGCAAGGCGCCGATGACGATCTCTTCCTCGTCTTCCACCACGCGCAGCCGATCTGCGGGCACGGGCAAAAACGTCCCCCACAGCCGATCCATGTCTTCGCCGTAGATGCGGGTTGCGCTGGCGATCAGCTTCTCGGGACGCAGCATGTGCGGCGCCCCGACCGGATGCACGCAGATCGTCGCGCCGCGGCGCGCCAAAGCCCCAGCCGCCCCGGCGTGATCCAGGTGGATGTGCGTCAGCAGCACATGGGTCACGTCATTCAAGCCGTAGCCATGCTCGCCCAACGCCTTCTCCAGGTTCTCCAGCGTGGATCCTGGCCCCGATTCCACCAGGACCACGCCATCGCTGTGCGGGATCATGTACGAGGCAATGGCTTGCGCATATCCCTGAAAGTTCAAATCGAGGGTCTGGATGTTGGTTTTATGCATAACAACTCCTGTATAGGTGATTGAAGCGGGTTTTGCAAAACGCCAAAGCGGTGCAGCACGGGCGCCACGGCGTTACCTTATCATGCTTTTCGGGCCACGGCAAGCGAAATAAGGTACAATTCAGGTAATCTGAACGTTCCGTTGGGCATATAGCAAGCGACCACCTGGTCTGGATGTTTTAAATATCCGGGCCAACCACATAACATTAACATTTGCCCCCTTTCAATATCTTGTATTCTTGGGTAATCATCAGAGGCGAAATGTCATCCAAAACCCATTCGGCGAAAGAGCAACTCCCCTTGCCTTATACCCTATCATCGCGGAAACTCTCTGGAGAATATTATGACATCTTTAAACAATTACTCCAAGGCGATTTAGATTTTCATAATCAAAATACTGGATATGCAACGCACACATTACATGCATTTCCAGCCAAATTCCCGCCTCAACTTCCTCGTATCTTTATAGAAAATCTCACTTCTCCTAATGATAATGTGGCGGGTATTACGACCCGGAAAAGGAGCTGTCTTGGTCGTTGGAACATCCATACTTCATGGCGTGGACATTCAAATTGCAGAATGTTTGGCCGAAATCGGCCATCGCTACGGATTCACCATCCCTGGCATTGGCGTAAGAAATTTAGAAAGAAATAAGCGCATGCTTCCAACTGGCTCCATAGTAGATAAAAGTTCCCAAATTCAACAAAGAAGGCATCAAGAGTTTGTGATTGGTTTCTACAAGCCTTCAAAAGGAGCATAGCCCACATGGTATTCGCTCAACTGCGTGAAGCGTATCACAGGAATGTGTGTGCTAGAATAATTCGTGTACAGTCGACGAAACAAGGCAGGTATCCAAACTTTGCTGATAAATCCAGTAAAGCCAGCAAGGACATCGCCAATCACGTCATCGCCGCCATCGGGTGCGTACCACAAACAGGTTCAATTGCAGGGCAAACTGCAGGCAGATTGTTCGAGGAGACGACCCGTGATTACATCAGGGCCTCGTTCTCGCACCTGCAACACATCCGGCCTGGAAAGTGGGAATACGTCATCGGGCAATCCCTTGCCCGGTTCGAACAATTTGAACACCTCAAAGCACTGGATGAACTTGTTGCCGCTCAAAAAGAACTGGCAAGCATCTTAGGAGCGGAACGCATCATCAAGCCGGATATTGTAGTGGCACGGCAACCTCTGACCGATGAAGAAATTAACGTCCAGAAACCGCTGGTAGACGGGGAAACGTTATCTTCCCTCACCCCCTTGCGGGCAACGAACAACGCCCTGCCTCTGTTGCACGCCAGTATCTCTTGCAAGTGGACGCTTCAAAATGACCGCAGCCAAAATGCCCGCTCCGAAGCCTTGAACCTCATACGCCACCGCAAAGGACACGTTCCCCACATCGTGGCTGTAACAGCAGAGCCGCTGCCAACTCGTATCGCTGCACTGGCGTTGGGCACGGGGGATATAGACTGCGTTTATCACTTTGCTTTGTACGAATTGGAGCACGCTGTCCGCGAGACGGAAAACGAAGATCAACTCGACATGCTACTGACCCTCATAGCGGGCCGGCGTCTGCGCGATATCAGCGATTTACCTTTTGATCTTGCAATTTGACACCCGGAGTCTTCTCATGAACATTCAACTCACCATCAACGGCAAAGACCACACCCTCGACCTGCCCGCCCACGCCACCCTGCTGGAGGCGGTGCGCACGCTGGGTTACCATTCCGTCAAGTTCGGCGACGAGCACGGCTTGAGCGGCGCGGACACCGTGCTGCTGGACGGCAAGCCGGTCAACGCCGCGACGATGCTGGCCGCCCAGGCCGAGGGACACCAGATCGCCACCCTGGAAGCCCTGGGTGAACACCCCGACCAGGGCTGGAAGAAAACAGACGGGCTTCACCCCTTGCAAAAGGCCTTCATCGAA
>WGAD01000071.1 GCA_015489255.1 Anaerolineales bacterium
ATCTTGGAAGTTTACCCGCCCGACCGCCTTTCGCCTTTCGCTGGTCAACTGCTGCAAGCGGCGCAAGAGGCCGCCGACCGCCTGCTGCTGCCAGCCATTGCACGCGATGTGCGCCGCCACCTGACGACGGAGGCAGAAGAACACGCCATCCGCGTTTTTGCCCGCAACCTGCGCGCCCTGCTCAGCCAACCGCCGCTGACGGGGCACACGGTGCTGGGCATCGATCCCGGCTACCGCACCGGCTGCAAGCTGGCCGTGGCAGACCCAACCGGCAAACTGCTCGCCACCGCCACCATCTACCCGCACCCGCCGCAAAACCGCCGCGACGAGGCCCTGGCGGCCCTGCGCCGGCTGATCGCCCACCACGGCGTCACGTTGATTGCCATCGGCAACGGCACCGCCTCGCGCGAAACCGAGCAACTGGTCGCCGAACTGACGCGCAACTCCCCTGCCCGCTACCTGATTGTCAACGAGGCCGGCGCCTCGGTCTATTCGGCCTCGCCACTGGCGCGCGCCGAACTGCCCGGCCTGGACGTCAGCCTGCGGGGCGCTGTCTCCATCGCCCGGCGAGCGCAGGACCCGCTGGCCGAACTGGTGAAGATCGACCCCCGCTCGCTGGGCGTCGGCCTGTACCAGCACGACGTCAACCAGGGCGCGCTGCAACAAGCCCTCGATGAGGTGGTCGAAAGCGTGGTCAACGCGGTGGGCGTCGACGTTAACACCGCCAGCCCAGCGCTCCTGACCTACGTCGCCGGCATCGGACCGCGCCTTGCCGAGAAGATCGTCGCCTGGCGCGAGGTCCACGGGCCCTTCTCCTCCCGCCAGGCGCTGCGCCAAGTGCCCGGGCTGGGGCCAAAAGCCTTTCAGCAAGCCGCCGGCTTCCTGCGGATCCGCGATGGGGAAAATCCGCTGGACGCTTCGGCCATTCACCCCGAAAGCTACCCGATCGCCGAGGCGCTGCTGCAACGCGCCGGTCTCTCGTCCCAATCTCTGCCCGCCGCGCGGGAAAGGGCGCTCTCTCGCCTGCTGGCAAGCCTCTCCCGCGAGGAGCTGGCCGCCTCGCTCGGCTGCGGCCTGCCCACCCTGGACGACATCCTGGAACAATTGGTCCGCCCGGGGCGCGATCCGCGCACCGAC
This sequence comes from Anaerolineales bacterium, assembly GCA_015489255.1. Lineage (GTDB taxonomy): Bacteria > Chloroflexota > Anaerolineae > Anaerolineales > Villigracilaceae > S143-42. Next base: position 1,138 of record WGAD01000071.1, read on the forward strand.
GCGCCGCCGCCCATCCTACGCTCCGATGTCCTCCACTTGGAAGACCTGCGCCCCGGCATGAGGCTGCGCGGCACCGTCCGCAACGTAGTCGATTTCGGCGCCTTCATTGATATCGGCGTCAAGCAAGACGGCCTCCTGCACCGCTCGCGCCTGCCGCGCGGTCTTCGGCTGGAAACCGGGCAGATCGTCACCGTAGAAGTGCTCACCCTGGAGCCTGAACGCGAACGCATCGGGTTGGGCTGGGTGGAGGAAAACCCCCTCACCTTGTAGCAACGGGGCCCGCGGAAGCCGGCGCCCTCCCACGGCCCCGTAGCGGAGCACGCCCGGTCAGAAAATGAACCGCCCTTTTGGGTCAAAACTGCTATAATTGCTTCAGACCTGCCATTCTTCACGCACAGAGGAGGACAAATGCTCAACAGTTTGCAAAATAACACAGCCGTCGCTGTGTTCATTGACTACGACAACATTCAAATGAGCGTGGAATCGCTAATGCACAACGATCCCGATGTGCAATGGGAAAAGATCCTCGAAACGGCCAGCCAATACGGGCGCGTCATCCTGCGACGCGCCTACGCCGACTGGGCGCAAAACACCAGCGCCCAGCGCACCTTGATGGCCCTGGGCGTAGACCTGGTGCACGTTTCCAGCAAGCGCGGCAAAAACGCCGCCGATATCCGCATCGTCATCGATGCCATGGAACAGATCTTCACCAACAACGACCACTTCAGCCATGTGATGCTGGTCTCCGGCGATGGCGACTTCACCGAACTGGTCCACCGCCTGCGCAACGCCGGCAAAACGGTCATCGGCATCGGCGTCAGCGGCTCCAGCGCCGAATACCTGGTCAACGCCTGCGATGAATTCCTGTTCTACGATCGCCTCGTCTCTCTGCCGCAAAGCAGCGCCGTCACCAACGAAAAAAGCCTGGACGAGGAAGAATCGGCCTTCGACATCGCCGCCGCCCGACTGCTCCTGCAACGGGTGCTGGAGGCCAGCGAAAACGAACTCGTCCACGCCGGCGCCCTGAAACACAACATGCTGCGGCTGCAACCATCCTTCCACGAAAGAAATTACGGCTTCAGCAGCTTCAAGCAATTCCTGAAAGCCCAGGACGACCTGGTGCGCCTGAAAGACGTGGACGGCGTGCTCTACGTCCAGCTGGCCCCCCGCGATGCGCAGCCGCGGGAAGCCTTGCTACAAAAATATTTGCAGCTGCTGGGGCAGCAGAAGATCCGCATGACGCCCAACGCCTACCGCCCGCGCATCATCCTGAAGTTCTTCGACTTCGTCAAAGACGGGAGCATTTCATTGACGGAGGCCAAAGAGCGGGTCCACGCCTATTACGAAGAACACATGCCCCAGGTGGCCTCCACCTACATCACCGAGGTCACCCACCAGCTCTTCCACACCTATTGCTTCCAATTCGACGATTCGCGCGAATATCCGGAAAACGCCCGCCTGTGGGACAAACAGGTCTCCCTTTCTCAGGACATCAACAGCCCGCAAGACCTGCTCGATCATTGCGACAAGGGCCTGCTGCAACGCATCGCCCGCCAGTTGGGCGGCAAAGAAAAGATCGACCCCGAAGTGGCCGCCCAGCTGCTCTACGGCAGCAAACCCGGCAAACGGATGCTCGAACACGTCAAAGAGTTGATCGCCGCTCTCTGACAGGCAGGTTGCAAGATGTGAAAAAGCCCCAAAACAACGTTCTGAGCGGAAGAACTGGCATGTCTCGTAGCGCAAAATTTTCTGGGGCAGCCTTGTCGCCTCTTGCAGCAGTTTTTTAACCCGCGCTGCGGATTAGCAACAGGGATCCGTTTTGTCGTTGCGAGCGCCCGCAAGGAGCGAAGCAATCCCCTGTATGACGATGTGGGAGATGGCTTCGGGCGCAATGCGCCCGAAGCCATGACCCCCATCCTCTTATCCGCAATTCCGGTTTTTTAGCAAAAATTTACACACATCGACGCCGAAACCCTCTATAATCCAAACATGCTGATCGCTCACGCCCAAATTTTCATGAACGTCAATAACAACAATGCGAATAACGCCCACGACTGGGCTGTTGGGCGGAGCGTGCGCTTCTTCAGGCGCTAAGCGCATCCCTGTTCTGCGATACAAACGCCCGGCAGCCAGCGGGCGTTTTTCGTTTTTAACCCTACCAAAGGAGAACATCATGTGTGGTATTTTCGCTTCCCGCAATCTGCCCTCTTCTCTGCCCGCCCTGGAAACCGCAGTCGCTCGTTTGCACGCCCGCGGGCCAGACCACGCCCACCAGGTGCAACTCGATGAACGCACCTGGTTCGCCTTTCACCGCCTGGCGATCATGGGCCTTTCGCCGGCTGGAAACCAGCCCATGCGCCTGCCTGAGATTCCTCATTTGACGTTGATCTGCAATGGCGAAATTTACAACTATCGCCAACTGGCCGCCCGTTATGGGTTTCCACTGCGCACCGGAAGCGATTGCGAAATAATTCTCCGCATGACAGCCGCTTTTGGGCTGGAACACACGTTGCATGAACTCGACGGCGTCTTTATGCTCGTGCTGCAC
>WGAD01000072.1 GCA_015489255.1 Anaerolineales bacterium
ATAATAGATGAAAACCTTTGCGCACAATGCTACAGAAGGGGCTTTACTCCCCCTTGCGAACCTGCAGGCCGATAACCGTGTTCCCTTTTCTCTCAAGGAGCGCTGACCATGGATACTGCACAACTGACTCAGTCCCTGTGGAACTTTTTGCAGCCTTATTTGCCGTTGCTGCTCACCGAAGCAGCCAAAGCAGGCGGCAAACGCGTGCCCGATGCCGTGAGCCGCGCATGGCAGTTGCTCACAGCACGGTGGGCGAAGAAGCCCGCTGCGGCTGAGGCCCTGGAAGACCTGCGCCGCGCCCCCGACGATGCAGATTTCCAGGCTGCCGTCCGCGCCCAGGTGAAAAAACTTTTAGCCGCAGACCCTGCGCTGGCCGGGCAACTCGCTGCCCTCGTGCCTGCTCCTGCGACGTCTTACCATGCCGAACTTCACGGCAGCGGCGCCATTGCCCAGGGTACGGGCGCAACCGTAGTAGGCGAACGCGGTGTGTTCATCGGCGGCAACGCCAGCGGCAACACGATTATTACCGGCGATGGGGATAAAACCGAGGATTGAGCGAAGATGAGCGCATTGGACGAAATTAAACGGATTGAAGAGACCATCCGCAGTCTGGAAGACCTGACGGCGCGCGGACTGATGCCCGAAGAACAGGCCAAAGCCAGCATCGCCGCGCTGAAGGAGAAACTCGCTGTCTTCCGGGCGCAACTGGAAGACGGTGGCGCGGTGGCGCAGGGTAACAACAACATGGCCGTGGGCGAACGCGGCGTGGGCGTGGATGGAAACGTATCCCACAGCGCCATCCACACTGGCGATACGACGAACATTTACCTTAACGGGCAATCCGACGACCCCGCCGCGCTGGAGAACGCCTACCTGAGCACCCTGATGGCGCAGGCCGGGCAGCTCTCGCTGGAAGGCATTGACCCGCAGGCTGCCAGCGAGGCCGAAAAACGCCTCAGCCTGGGCGCGGTCTACACCGCCCTGCTGACCCTCTCGCCCGAAGCGCACGAAAAACTGGAACGCGGCGAAATGGCCATGCGGGAAGCCCGCCGCCGCTCGGCGCTGGAAGAACTCAACGACCACCCGCATCTGGTGCTGCTGGGCGATCCGGGCTCCGGCAAGACCACCTTCGTCAACTTCCTCAGTTTGTGCCTGGCCGGGGAACGCCTGGGGCATGAGACCCTCAACCTGAAAACCCTCACCGCCCCCCTGCCAGACAAAAAAGGCAAAGATGAAGACCACCCCCAGCCCTGGCTGCACGGCGCCTTGCTGCCGGTGCGCGTCATCCTGCGGGATTTCGCCGCTCGCGGCCTGCCCGCGGCCAAAGAAACCGCCACCGTGGAGCATCTGTGGGCTTTCCTGACCGCGGAACTCAAAGCCGAGGGGTTGGAAACCTACGCCGCGCACCTGCGCCGCCAATTGCGCACCAAAGGCGGCATTTTCCTGTTCGACGGCCTGGACGAGGTGCCCGCGGCTGAAGACGATGACCGCCGCGCCCAAATCATTGGGCTGGTGCGGCAGGTCAAGGCTGCCTTCCCCAAGTGCCGGGTGCTGGTCACCAGCCGCACGTATGCCTACCGGCGGCAGGACTGGGTGCTGGACGGCTTCGAAGCCACGGTGTTGGCGCCCTTCTCGCGCGGGCAGATCATCCGCTTCGTGGAACGCTGGTATGCCCACATTGCCACCCTGCGGGAGATGAACGCTGAAGACGCTCAGGGACGCGCCCAACTGCTCAAGCGCGCTATCTTTGCAAATGACCGTCTGCGCTCCCTGGCGGAACGCCCCCTGCTGCTGACCTTAATGGCCAGCCTGCACGCCTGGCGGGGCGGCAGCCTGCCGGAGAAGCGCGAGCAACTCTACAACGACACGGTGGATTTGCTGCTGGACTGGTGGGAGCGCCGCCGCGTGGTGCGGGGGAAAGACGGTGCGGTGCGCCTGATGCAGCCCAGTCTGGCGGAGTATCTCAACGTGGGCAAAGACCGCCTGCGCCAACTCCTGAATCAACTGGCTTACGAAGCCCATGCCGGGCAGCCAGAACTCCAGGGCACGGCGGACATTCCTGAAGAACGCCTGGTGCAGGGCCTGCTGCACCTGACGGAGAAGCCGGACATCAAACCGAAACGGCTGGTGGAATACCTGCGCGACCGCGCCGGGTTGCTCATCCCTCGCGGCGTAGGAGTCTATACTTTCCCGCACCGCACTTTTCAGGAATACCTGGCGGCCTGCCATCTGACGGACGACGACTACCCTGATAAGGTGGCCGAACTGGCGCGGGAAGAGCCAAACCGCTGGCGGGAAGTCTGCCTGCTGGCTGGCGCCAAGGCGGCGCGCGGCGCCAGCAGCACCATCTGGGGTTTGGCCGAAGCCCTGTGTTTGCAGGATGTGCCGGATGAAAATGAAGACTTGCAGGCACAGGACGTGTGGGGCGCACACCTGGCCGGGCAGGCGCTGGCTGAAAGCGCGGACCTGCGTCAGGTCAGCCCCCGCAACCAGCCTAAACTGGAACGCGTGCGCGCCTGGCTGGTTGCCATTCTGGAGCGCAACGCCCTGCCGCCTGTGGAGCGTGCTTTGGCCGGCGACACCCTTGCTTCTTTGGGCGACCCGCGCTTTGACCCCGAACGCTGGTATTTACCCAAAGGCACCACTTTTGGTTTTATCCGCATTCCGGCTGGGCCTTTCTTGATGGGCACGCGCAAAGAAGATATTCCAGCGCTGGTAAAAAAGTATGGTGGAAAACCAGAATGGTATGAAGACGAAACTCCTCAGCATGAAGTCAACCTGCTCTATGACTACTGGATCGCCCGCTACCCGGTCACCGTGGCCCAGTGGCG
>WGAD01000073.1 GCA_015489255.1 Anaerolineales bacterium
GGTATAATGAAAATGCGCTGGCCGTGAGGCGTGATGTCGGAGGTGAAAAATGCCTGTGCAGGAAGAACAGCAGGTCAAAGCATGGGTGCGTGAAGCGCTGATAGAAATGCTTCAAGAGCGCCATTCGGAGTTTTATGCATTGGTCCGTGAGGTGCTGGAAGACGTTGCTTTGGGACAAGCCATTCACGAGGGACACCAGAAAGATTATGTGGCTGAAGAAGACATCAAACGGCTTTTGAAATCGGGTGTTTCAGAGCCATGAAAGTGCGTTTTGAGCGCCGTTTTTACCGGGATCTCAGGCGTGTGCGCGACCAGGGGGCGTTGAAGAAAGTGGAAGCGTTGATTGAGGAAACCAAAGTTGCTTCTTCAGTCCATGAGATCCATGGGCTTGTGAAACTGCAGGGTTATCAGAATTACTACCGCGTGCGTTTGGGGGACTGGCGGGTTGGCGTGGTCGTTGATGGGGATGCGGTGATATTCGTGCGCTTTCTGCACCGGAAGGATATCTATCGCTATTTCCCGTAAGAGGAGCGTTCCCGCACCCTCGCCGCGTAGGCATGGGCATCCAGCCCCTCGGCGTCGGCCAGGGCCGCGGCGGTGGGGGCCAGGCGGGCTGCGGTATCCGGATCTAAGGCCACCAGGCTGACGATTTTCACGAAATCCCACACATTGAGGGGGGAGGCAAAGCGCGCCGAGCCGCCGGTGGGCATCACGTGGCTCGGCCCGGCCACATAGTCGCCCAACACCTCGTAGGAATGTTCGCCTAAGAAGATACCGCCGGCGTTGACGATGCGCTCAGCCCAGCGCCAGGGCTCGCGCACCGAGAGGGCGAGGTGTTCGGGGGCATAGGTGTTGGCCAAGGCCACGGCCTCTTCCAGATCGCGGGTGAGCACAATGCCGCCGCGATGTTCCAGCGAGGCGGCGATGACCTCCCGGCGGCTTCGCATCGCCAGTTGGCGCTGCACTTCGGCCTGCACGGCCCGGGCCAGCGCTTCCGAGGGGGTCAGCACAATGGCCGAAGCCAGGAAATCGTGCTCGGCCTGGGCCAGCAGGTCGGCGGCGACCCAGGCGGGGTTGGCGCTCTCGTCGGCGATGACCACGGTTTCGGTGGGCCCGGCCAGGCCGTCAATGCCCACCACGCCGAAGGCGCGGCGCTTGGCTAAGGTCACGAAAAGGTTGCCAGGGCCGAAGATTTTGTCCACCGGCGGAATGCTCTCGGTGCCGTAGGCCAGCGCGGCGATGGCCTGCGCGCCGCCGAGGGTATAAACGGCATCCACCCCGGCGAGGGCGCAGGCTGCCAGGATGGCGGGGTTCGCATAGCCAAACTCAGGCGGGTTTTCCCGATGGGGCGGCGTGACGACGACCACTTCCGGCACGCCGGCCACCCGCGCGGGAATTGCGGACATGAGCACGGTGGAAGGCAGCGGCGCGGTGCCGCCGGGCACATACAGCCCCACGCGGGGGATGGGGCGGATGAGTTGCCCGACCGTGCCGCCCAGGTCTTGCGTGAGCCAGGAGGTCAGCGGTTGCTTCTCGTGGAAGGCGCGGATGCGCCCGGCTGCGGCTTCCAGCGCCGCCCGCAGAGGGGCGGGCTGGGCTTTCAGTGCCTGCTGCCATGCTTCTCGGGGCACGGCGAAGGTTTCCAGGGCGATGCCGTCCAGCGTGCGCGTCCACTTTTGCAGGGCGGCGTCGCCGCGGGCGCGGACGTCGGCCATAATGCGCGCCACGGCCTCTTCCGGTGTCAGCGGTTCCCCGAAAAGGCGGGCGATGCTTTGACGCACCCGCTCGCTCACGGGGAATTCGTCCGGCGGCGTGCGGCGCAAGATGGTGCGTTGGGCGGTGGTGGCGTTGTAAATGCGTAGCATGGGGGATGCTCCCTTTCAATTGCGAATGGCGAGTGGCGAATTGCGAATGAGGAATGGCGCATGAGGAATTGCGGGGCGTTTTTCCGCATTCGCAACTCCTCATTCCTGATTTTGCAGTGACTCCAGCATCGCCTTGTACCGCGGCGGCTCTTCTTCAAAAATGTAGGTTACGGGGGTAACGATGATGCCGCTGCCGCCGATGGCGCGCAGGTCGGCGATGGCGTCGGGGAGCTGGGCGCGCGCCACCACGATGGTCACGGCGTACCATGGACTGCCATCGCGAACGTAAACCGGGCTGACGGTAGGCCCTTGCAGGCCGCCGATGGTCGGTCGGCTGAAGATGCGTTCCACAATGGCTTCCGGGCTTTCGCCGCGCATGTTTGCGATGACCAGCAGGTTCTCCTGGGCGCGAAGGTGGGCTTCGATGTATTCCAGCAGGCGTTTGGCAACCTCCAGCACTTCGGGA
>WGAD01000074.1 GCA_015489255.1 Anaerolineales bacterium
GGTCAATTCCTGCGCGATGAAACGGCGGCGGTTTTCCGCATCGCGCTGCGGGTCAGTCAAATAGGTTTCAATGGCATCCCGCAGTTCTCCAGGCGTGAAAACCGTCCGCCCGGCGCCCAGCGCGTTGACCCGCGCCGCGGTCGGCCAGGTGGGGATTTCGCGCAGCGGCACCCAAAACTTGCCCTTGTCCGCCCAGCCGCGCGGCGATTCCAGGCAGGCGCTCACAAAGGGGGTATCGTGCAGGGCGGCTTCCACCACCATGGTGGAATAAATCGTCACCAGCACGTCGCTGTGTTTCAGCATGGAAGCCTTTTCCGGGTAATCCTCGCCAGAATACCGCTCCAGGCCGCCCGGCATTTCGCGCGGTTCCACGATGTGAACATGCGGCGATCGCGCGGCGATGGCGTAAATCTCCTGCGCATCTTCACGGTAATGCGGAAAGTCCTTGAAATGGTTGGGATGCAGCCGGATGAGCAACTGCGCCGGCTGCGAAAAAGCGTCCTGTTCCACCAGGTCAGTCAGCACCCGCACCAGGTGGGCGTTGGGCGTCACGCTCAGGGCGGTGGCGGCAAAGGAGATCAACCGCCGCTGCGGGTCGAGGCCATGCAGGGCAAAATACGCCTCGCGGGTCATGTGCCAGCGCCCGTCGAGGTAGCTATCGTAAAGCGGCATACCGCCCACATGGACGCCCTCCGGCAGCCAGTCCACGCCCGCGGTCAGCTCCCGCCGGTGGACCTCCGACCAGACGTTGGCATAGCGGACGAAGGCCCCCGGCAGCCCCTGGCTGCTGGGGTTATCCCAGCCGACCACGGCCAGCATCAAAGGGATGCCGCGCCGTCCGGCCTGCCGCAGCAGGTATTGATCCAGCCGCCAGCCCGCCGTGTTCGATACGATCAGCGCCGGTTGATAGCGGTCGAGCAGATCGCCATAGAGATCGGGGGTGAAGAGGGCGGCCTGCAAACGGCGAAAAGCCATCCGCAGGGGACGGACGCGCCGCAGCGCGTAGATCGCGGGGCGCAGGCCCCACAACACCCAGCGGCGGCGGCCGGTGGCCTCGGTCTCCTTACGGCGGCGGTGACTGTCCACATAAGTCAGCGGGATGCGCGGCGAGGCCGTCGCCCGCCGAACGTGCTCGAAGAGCTCCTGCACGCCGGCCCAATACCCCCGTTGGTAGGCGCGGGCGCGGTCGTCGCGCAGGGATTCGAAAACCACCCCCTCGCGGCCATATTTCGCCTGCAAAAGCGGCACCAGCGCTTTTTGCACCAGCACCACCGGGCGCACCCCTTTTTCCAGGATCCGGTCGAGGAGATCGGTCTCAAAAAGATAGGCCTGCGCCAGGCCCGTATCCAGCACGAAAAAAACGGTCGGGTTAGCGGTCATAATACCAGTGGAAAATGCGGTTGTATAACCCCAGCAGCACCTTGCGGACGGGCGGCAGGTCCAGCAGCCGTTCGCGCCAGCCCGGCAGGCGGGAGGCGCGAACCGCCCGCTCGGAGAACTGCACCTGGGGGGTATTGCTCATGTTCATCGTCAGCGGGTCGGTGACCATCAGCCGCAAATAACCGGCGGCGTCCACGCGCTCGTCCAGCTGGCGCACCTGCCCCATGGGGCGGTCCATATCAAAGGGCAGAAACTCCCGCAAGACGCGCTTCCAGGCCACGAACTGCCAGTGCGAAGCGCCCACTTGCGCCGTCAGGCCGCGATAGCGGATGCGAATATCCTCCGTTTTGACGTAGCGGCGGCGGATGGTCTCCTCGTCCGCGCCCAGGCTCAGGTTGAAGTCGCGGTAATCTTCCCAGCGGACGAACTGCCCGCGCTCCAGCTGCGCGTCCGGCTCTTCTTCCGCCCAGCGCAGGGTGCTGCGGCACCATTCCATGCGGGTGCGGAAGGGGCGCGCCGTCACCATGCCCACGCGCGGGAAGCCCTCCAGCAATTCCAGCGAACGCGCCAGCCAGCCATCATGGAAGAGCACGTCGTTATCGGCATAGGCGATGATCTCGCCGGGCGCGCCGTCCAGGATGATGTTCCAGGCGCCGCCCTTGCCCAGGTTTTTTTCCGACAAAATCAGGTATTGGATGCGCCCCCGGGCCTGTTCCTCCAGCAGATAGTCGCGCACTTGCGGGCAGCTGCCGTTGTCGAACACCAGCAGGTCGAAGGGGAGGGTGGTACTGGCGTGCAGGCTGTCCAGGCAGGCGCGTAGCACTTCAGGCATGTGCTCGTAGAACCCGCTGATGAAGGGGATGTAATTGAGCACCGCCACCGTGATCCGCTCCGGTTTGGCGACCTGACCGACGAATTTGGCCGGGTTCTGTCCTTTGCGCATCAGGCTTTTCTCCAGCGTTGCAACAGACGATGGACACGCTCGGCGATGTCGTTCCCAAAATAAAACAGGGCGGCTATCTCCAGCGCGCGCAAAAAACGGGATTTAGATAAGCCTACAGGCTGCAGGCCGTCCGCCGTCAGGCGATGGGTGACATCGGCCAGGGTGAAGCGGGTGGCCGCCCGTCCCCCGGCCAGGCGGATGTTTTCGAAGGTTTCCGGCTGACGGTAGTGCGGCACGCCACCCGGCAGGTGATGGTAATCGTGGTTCTGGTGGATGATGAAGACGGAGGGCGTGCCATCGATCACCGGCCACCCCGCGCGGCGGGCTTTGTAAATCATCCAGTTGTCCCAGCCGGCGCGTCCGATGGCGAAATCGGGCATGTCGCGGAACAGGCGGCGGGGGAAAATGAAGTAGTCGCTGCCCGCCGGGGGGTGCAGTTTCCCCTCCTGCTGCGCCCGCTGGCGCAACGCCGCCGCCCAGCCCTCCTCACTGAAATCCAGCGGTTCGGTCACGTCCAGGTCCCAGCGCTGCCCAACCAGCAGGAAGTTCTCCACCCGCGCCGCAGCGCGGCGGGCCGCTTCCGTAAAATCGGGCAGCAACAAAATATCGGCGTTGACGTAGGCCAATAAGGGCGCTTCGGCGGCTTCCCGCGCCAGCTGGAAAATAGAAGAGACCAGCGGCGTGCCGTGCTGGTTGCGGCGCACGTCCGGCAAATGCAGCAGGCCAAATTCCGCCGCCGTTTCCGCCAGGCCGTCTTCCTCGCCGACCAAAATCACCTGCACATCCGGCAGGCGCAGCCAGGATTGAATGGCGTTGCGTTGGATGGTGCGAATGTGCGGATCGGTGAACGGCTTGGGGGCTGTGAAGATCGCCAGATCGGGCATTAAATTTCCTTCCAGGCCTGTTGGGAAAGATAACGCAGCAAAACCTTGCGCCGCAGCATGGCCAGGCGGCGTTTCAGCGCCACATTACGCTCGCCCTGGATGTTTTTCTGGGCGTAACGGGCATCGGGGCGCGCCAACGCCGTGATGTACAGCGGAATCAGATCCGAGCGGGGCCGTCCATGCGCTTCCATGACCTCTACCCGATAACCCGCAGCGTACAGGGTCTGGCGCAGGGTATGCGGCGTGAAAGAAAAGTTGTGCGCCACTTCAAAAGACTGATGACCATACAGGTTCGGCACTTCCACCAGCAGCCAGCCGTCCGAGGCCAGCGCCGTTTTGCGCAAGCGGGAGAGATAACGCACCGGATCGGGCAGGTGTTCAACCACATGAGACATGGAAACGACATCGAAGGGGGCGTGTTCGGCCTGCGCAAGCGCGTCCAGATCGGGATACAAGGTCAGGTTGTGCTGGGCGGCATGACGCCGATAGGCCTCTCCCGGCTCCACGCCGACGACCTCAGCGCCAAATTCCTTGCGGACGTACAACAAGAGCTCCCCCGCCGATGCCCCAATGTCCAAAAAGCGGCCAATGGCGGGCACATGCGCTTGCAAAAAAGCGGTGAGTGCCTGGGCGCGGGCGCGCTGTACCAGCAAATCTTTGATGACCGGTTGATCGGTGCCCTGGTAAAGCCGTCTATACTCCGCAGCGTAAAAGACTTCGGCCTCTTCCGCCGTCATGCGCGGCGATTGAAACACCAGCCCGCAACTGGTGCACAACCGGTTGACCACCTGATGCCCTTTGAAGGTGCGTTTATCGAACAACGTATGTTTTTCGCTGCCGCAAAGGGGGCATTTTCTCAATTCTTCCGGCATGGTTTCCTCTCTTTTCTCAAGCCCGGCGCTCGTCCACATCGAAGACCGATTTGTGCGGCACGCGGGCGTTGATGGCCTGCAATTGCGGTTCGGCCTGAACCAGCTTTAGCACCTCGCGCCAGGAAAAACCCGCAGACGGCCCCAGGCGGGAAAAAACAGCGCGCACAAAGCGCAGGTCCTCCTCTGTATCCACCGTCCAGCGCAGGCGGCCATAGTCTTCCTCGGCATGGAGCAAGACAGCATTCGCCACGCCTTCACGCTGGTAAAGGTAGGGCATCACATGTTCGCGTTCGTGAGGCAGGTCGGCGTTTTCCCAGGCGTATTCCAGTGCGTCGAAGGTGCACACTTCCACGTCCAACCCGATGGGATACGTGCGCTTCCAGGGCGGGGGCAGACGGTTGGCGGCGAAGTCGAAGGGTAAGGCGCTGACGGGTAAATGGGAGATCGGCGCCAATCGGCGTCCGACGACCTCGTCCTGGGGCAACAATGCGCCCTGCAGGGCGCGGATGGTGCGATCGATGAGGCCCGGGTCAAGCAGCGGGCAGTCTGCCGTCACCCGGACGACTACATCGGCCAGCTGGGTGCGTGCTGCCTGGTAAACGCGGTCGAGGACATCGTGCAGGCTGCCGCGAAAGAGAAGCGCATCGCAATCGCGCGCCCATTCTGCAATGGGGTCATCTTCCGGCGTCGCGCTGGTGGCTACGATCACCTCGTCCACCAGCGCAGCCCGCTGCACGCGGCGCACCACATGGGTGAGCATGGGCAGCCCAGCGATAGGTTCAAGGACTTTGCCCGGCAGGCGTGAAGAACCCATCCGGGCCTGAATTACCGCAATGGTTCGCAAATCAGTTCATCTCCGGTTCGTCCCCCGCCGGGGCCGGAAGGGCGGTTTCTCCCGCCTGTTCCGCCGCCGGAGCGGGTGTTTCGGGTGCGGGTTCAGGTTTGGACTGCGCTGGCGCCGCCGGGGCCGGCGACGGGGCAGGCGTCTCCAAACGAGAGAGCTTCTGTTGCAGGGCTTCCAGTTCTTTTTCCAGTTTGGCCTGCTGCTTGCGCAAGCCAGAGGCCGCCATGCGGTGACGAATGGCCGAGGGCGCCATGATCAAAAGGCCGATCAGTACGCCGATCCCCAGCGCCAGCAGCAAAACCAGCGAAAGCGAACCGCTGACTTCCCAAAAGAAGAGAGAGATCGTCACTGGCGTAATGTTTTGCAGCGCAAAGATCACCGCCAGGATCGCAATCAACAACCCCAGGACGACGAACAAGACCATCATTCCACCTCCACCATTTGTTGGTAGGCATCCAGCAAAACCTGAAAATTTCGGCGCCAGTTGGCGCGGCTCTCGGCGGTTGCGCGCGCTCGTGCGCCGATCTGCGCCCAACGCCCGCGCTGCGACACCGCCTGTTTTATTTTATCAGTTAACGCCGCCACATCGCCATCAGGGAAGAGCCAGCCGTTTTCGCCTTCGCGCACCCACTCGCAATTGGCCGGAATGTCCGAAACCAGGGCCGGCAGGCCGCAGGCCAGGGCTTCCATCAACGAGACCGAAGAGCCGTCCACATGCGAGGGGGAAATGTAGAGATCGGCCTGATGGTAGTAGCGCGGCAGTTCGGCCTGCGAGATATAGCCGGGGAAGCTGACGCGCTCCAACACGCCGCCGCGCTGGAAAATGCGCCGCAGGTCGGCGGCCAGCGGGCCATTGCCCAGCAGCAGCAGATGAAGGCGCGGGTCTTCGCGGGCCGCCTGCACAAAGGCACGAGCCAGCACATCCACGCCGTAGCGCGGATACCAGGAGCGGTTGCAAAAGAGGGTCACCGGCGCATCGTCTGCAGGCGTTTCCGGCCAGGCGCGCGGGGTGAAGTGCGCCAGGTCCACGCCCCAGGGGAAGACGCGCGTCCGCTCGGGGTTCATGCCGTACCCAATCGCGCCGCGGCGCGTGACTTCGGCGTCGCTGACGAAGAAATCCGCCCGCCGCAGCACAAAGCGGGTGACTCGCTCCATCCAGGCCGAGCGGTGGACGTCTTCCATCAGATCGAAGCCCCAGGACATGATCAGCCGCGGACGGAAACCGCTCAGCGTGGCCAGCAGGCCGGCGTCCTGGATCGGCCCGGCGTGGACCAGGTCGGGCCGCAGCCGCCGCAGCAGGCGGCGGAAGGCGGGGATCAGCCGCGGCAGGTCGCCCCAGCGGAAGGGCTGGTCGCGCCCTTCCCAGCGGACGAACTCAACCGCCGCCGGCACCAGCCGGTCGTCGCTGACGCGGTCGTTCCCCAGCCGCACGTAAAAGACTTCGTGCGGAGTCTCGGTCAGCGCAGCCAGGAAGCGGTGATCGTGGGGCGACCACGAGCGGCTGAGATAAACGACGCGCATCAGTCTTCCAGGTCCAGCCAGCGGATTTCTTTGCCGTAGGGCAAATCCACGCGGGCGCGTTTGCCCACCACCAGCGGGGCTTCCCAGGGCTGCACGGCGTAGGGCACGTTGGGGCGCAGGGCTTCCACCATGTCTTCGGTGATGGTCTCGCCGGCCTTGATGTCGCGGGCAGCCCGCAGACAGCGGCGTTGCAGCAGGTAGGTTTCCTTTTCATTTTCGGCCACGCGCTTGTCGGAGACGCCCAGCGAGCGCTCCAGGATGCGCACCTGTTCGACCATCTCGGCCCAGGAATCCGGGTTCATGGCGAATTTGTGATCCGGCCCTTCGCGGTCGTTATCGTCGGTGAAGTGGCGCTCGATCACACGGGCGCCCAGCGCCACCGCGCCGACGATCGGGGCCGGGCTGTGCATGTGGTCGGAAAGGCCGAGCACCACGTCCGGCCACATGGCGGCGTAGGTCTTGAGCACGTTCAGGTTGAGGTGATCGTAGTTCGCCGGGTCGGCGGTGTAGTTGGTGTTGCACTGCATCAGCACCACCTGTTTGTTGACCGGCAGCACCATGCGCATGGCGCGGGCCACGTCGCTGATGTCGGCGGCGCCGGTGGCGATCAGCACCGGCTTGCCAAACTGCGCCATCTTCACCAGGCCGTCGGGCCAGGACATCAGCCCGGAGCCGGCCTTGTACGCCGGAACGTAGGGGTCAAGGTGCTCGATGGCGTCGTAGTCGTAGGGCGAGGACATGTAGTGGATGCCGACCTTGTCGCATTCTTCTTTCAGGATGGGCGTCCACTCGAAGGGGATCGAGGCGTCTTGATAGACTTCGAAGACGCTCTTCTTCCACTCCGCCTGGTGAGAAAGCTGGCCGCCCAGGGACTTGAAACCGTAATCCGAGACGATCTTGGGCGCGCGGAAGTTCTGGAACTTGGCCGCGTCCGCCCCGGCTTCCTTCGCCAGGCGGATGAGCCGTTTGGCGCGCTCCAGCGAGCCGTCGTGGTTGGCGGCGATGTCGGCGATGAAGTAGGTCGGGTGGTTGGGACCGATCAGGCGGTCACCGATTCTGATATCCATGTGGGAAATTCCTCCTTTCAGGCGTCACCCTGTGGAAAACGTTGCAAACGCTGTGGATAACCCTGTGTGTATTGTGTATAAAAGTGCATAAGACCTGTGAGGTAATGGGGCACAACCCGCCCCAGGTCTGTGGACAACTTGTGGACGGACAGGCGCAGGTTGTGCGAGCGGCGGGCGGTCAGCCCGGCGGCCTCCACCGAGACCGGTGCGATCAGGCTTTCGTCGAAGCCGAATTGCCGCGCCAGCGCCACGCCGAATTCGTACTTGCTGAGGGCCTGCGAACCGACCACATGATACAGCCCTTGCAGCCCTTTTTCCAGCATGGACAGCAGCAAATCGCTCAAATCGCCCACGAAGAGCGGGCAGAAGTGCACGTCGGTAAAGCCCTTGACCGGACGCCCCTCCCGCAGGTTGCGGAAGAAGAACTCGGCCAGGCTGCGGCGTCCGCTGGCGCTCCAGCCGAAGAAGTTGACGCGGGCGATGACCGCTTCCGGCAGGGCGGCCTGCACCGCCCGTTCACCGGCCAGTTTGCTGCGGGCGTAGGCGCTGAGCGGGTTGGGACGGTCGTCTTCCGTGTAAAAATCGCTTTTCGCGCCGTCGAAGACCGCGTCGGTGGACAGATGCACCAGCCGCACGCCGCGCGCCGCGCACAGCCGCGCCAGTTCGCCGGGCAGATCGGCGTTGACGCGCTGCGCCAGCGCGGGCTGTTTTTCGCAGGCGTCCACGTCGGCCAGCGCGGCGCAGTGGATCACCGCTTCGGGCTGGACTTCGTCGAGCAGGGCCGGCAGGGCGGCGAAGTCGGTCAGGTCGGCGCGGCGGTAGGCGAAGGGCAGGCCGACCAGGCGTCCACGGGCGACGCCGGTCACCTCGTGCGCCGCAGCGCAGCGCAGCGCCATGTTCAGGCCAAGCAATCCGCTGGCGCCGGTGATCAGCAGGCGCATGGTCTAGAGTTTGCCCTCGGCGTACAGTTTCTCGAACGGGGCGATGTAAGCCTTAATGCCCTCTTCATCCAGCCAGACCGTGTTGTTGTCGCTGGCGTAGCGGAAGCCGTCCGGCAGGGGCTGGCCCTTGTCTTGCCAGGAGTAGCCAAACCACAGGGCCTGCGCCGGCTGGACGACGAACATCTCGTCCAGTTCGACCGTGGTGCGGGCTTCGTCTTCCGAAATCAGCACCTCGTGCAGTTTTTCGCCCGGGCGGATGCCGATGACTTCGATCTCGGCCTCGGGCGCGATGGCCTTCGCCAGGTCGATGACTTTCATGCTGGGGATCTTGGGCACGAAGACCTCGCCGCCTTCCATCTGCTCGATGCAGGAAATGACGAAGTGCACGCCCTCTTCCAGCGAGAGCCAGAAGCGCGTCATGCGGTCGTCGGTGATGGTCAGTTTTCCGCTTTCGCGCTGGCGCAAAAAGACCGGTACCACCGAGCCGCGCGAACCGACCACGTTGCCGTAGCGCACGCAGGCGTAACGGGTGGCCCGTCCGCCGGCATAGGCGTTGGACTGCACCACCAGTTTTTCGGCGGCCAGTTTGGTCGCGCCGTAGAGATTGACGGGGTTGACGGCCTTGTCGGTGGAGAGCGCCAGCACCTTCTGCACGCCGGCGTCCAGCGCGGCTTCCACCACGTTGGAGGTACCCATGATGTTGGTCTTGATGGCCTCCATCGGGTTGTATTCGCAGGCCGGCACCTGCTTGAGCGCTGCGGCGTGCACCACCACGTCCACGCCCTGCATGGCGCGGTAGAGCCGGTCGCGGTCACGGATGTCGCCGATGAAGTAGCGCAGGCTGGGGTGATCGAAGCCGGCCAGGCGCATCTCGTGCTGCTTGAGTTCATCGCGGCTGAAGATGATGATCTTCTTGGGGTGATATTCGTCCAGCATGGTGCGGACGAATTGCTTGCCAAACGAACCGGTCCCGCCGGTCACCAGGACGACCTTGTCTTGCCAGTTCATGCTTTCTCCTTGCGTAAAACGATGATCGGGTATTGGCCGTTTTCGCCAAAGTATTGCGGGTAGCGTTCTTCCAGCGCATACAATCCGCGCAAGAGCCAGCGCCCGGCCAGCCAGGGATGGATGACCTGCCGCAGGAATTTGACGCTGACGCTACGCCAGGGGTAGATTTCCACCGGGATGCCGGCGGCGGCCAGGGCCGCGGTCAGCTCGCGGGCGCCCTGGTGGACGGTGTGGGTGCCCGTCGGGCGCGATTTATCCTGAATCGCAGCCGCCGCGGC
This sequence comes from Anaerolineales bacterium, assembly GCA_015489255.1. Taxonomy (GTDB): domain Bacteria; phylum Chloroflexota; class Anaerolineae; order Anaerolineales; family Villigracilaceae; genus S143-42. Next base: position 9,739 of record WGAD01000074.1, read on the forward strand.
GGCCACCTGCCGCGGGACGCGGCGTTTGAAATCCAGGCGGATGACCCGCTTCAGGCGGGCAATCACTTTTGCCACGAAGCGGGAAAACGCCATCACGGGCTGTAAGCGCCGCATGAATTCCGGCGATTTCCAGGCGTTGACCACCGCCGCGCTGCCGCCCGGCTTCAGCGTGCGGTAGAGCTCGGCGTAGGCGGTGGGCTGGTCGGCAGGGGGCACATGGTGAATAGCGTGCAGCGAAACCGCGCCATCGAAGGCTCCATCCGCGAAGGGCAGGGCGGAAATATCGGCCACCACATACAGCCCCTTTTCGCCCAGCCGCTTGCGGGCCTCGCGCAGCGCGGTGATGGAGATATCGGCGCACACGCGGCGTTGATAGCCGGCGGAATAGGTCAGATATTCCGGCCATTGCACCGGTCCGGAACCGGCGTCCAGCAAGAAGCGGCCCTCGCGAGGGATATAACGGTTGATGCGCAAATGGCAGCGCGAAATGTATTCCTGCGAGACCGGGCGCAAATCTTCATAGCGGGCGTTCTGGTACAGCCCCTCGCCGATCTGCGACCAGCCGACGCGGTCGTAAAACTCGCGCACCTGTTGACGGGTGTTTTCACTCATGCGATCTGCCTCGGTGTCCATTGAATCGGTTCGCCGACCAGTTCGGCGAAGGTCTGCCCAAAGAGGGCGCGGCCTTCCGCGCCCAGCACGCGGGGCAGCGGCCAGCGTTGATATTCTTTGCCAAACCCCAGCAGCCGCCAGGGGAAGGGGCGCGGGTATTCGAAAAAGAAGCGGTAGGCATAGCGCCAGGCCAGTTCGACCTGTTCATCGCGCAGGCGATGCCCCTGCGGGTCGGCCAGCGCGGCCTCCAGTTGGGCAAAATACTCGTCCCAGGTGGACGGGTCGAGCGTGAAGCCGCGCCCACGGTAATGCGTCTGCCCGGCGGCGATGACCGGGATGCCGCGCATCGCCATTTCCAGGCCGGTGGTGGTGGTGAAAACCAGCCCCAGGGAGGCCAGCGGCATCAGGTCGTAGGTGTTGACCTTGTCCAACGGCCCAATCAGGTGGATGTGGGACGGCAGTTCGTCTACCGCGGCCCGCACCACGTCCACCATCGAGGGGCCGTGCGTCAGGCGCTCGCCCGGGTGGACGCGCACGATCAGCTGCAGGTCGTCGCGGGCGGCGAACCAGCGCACCGTGCGGGATATCCACTCGGCCATGCTGCGCGAAAACAGGTTGCGCCCCAACGTCAGGCTGTCGCCCAGCACGTTGGTCGCCAGCAGCGCCAGCGGACGGTCGTCCAGGCCCAGTTTTTCGCGCAGGGCGTTTGCACCCTCGCGGGGCACGTCCTGCCAGCGGCGGTCGGATTTGCCGAAGGGTTTGGCGCCCTGACGGGCGTTTTCCAGTTCCTCGATGGCCCGCTGCTCCTCGGCGGTCAGCGGCACGCCGCCGCGGGCCGCCCAAAGCGCATCGGTGTTCTGGCGCATCACCTCATCGTCCTGTGCCAGCCAGATCTGTTCGCGCTGGTCGTTGAACTCATAGGTCACAGCCGGGGTGCCGAGATACCGCGCCGCGCGATAGACGGCGCCCATCTCCAGGATGGTGCCGTTGGGGATGAGCACCACGTCCGGTTCGCCGCGCCCCAGCCAGGTCAACGCCCGCGCCGCAGCGCGGCGATTCCGCTCCAGGCGCAACTGAAAGAGCGGGCTGTTTTCATCGATCTCTTCGACCTGCTCGGTGTATTGCACGTCATAGACCGCCACCTGCCGCACCTGCGCGTCCAGTTCGGCTGGCAGGTCCGCGGGCGGCAGATCGTCCAGATTGCGGTGGGTGAAAAACGCCCCCCCCGCTGCCAGCGCATCGCGGGTGTAGAGCCGCCGCCGCGCGTAGCGGAAACGGCTGAGCGGCTTGCGCCAGTCGGAATAGGGCAGCCAGGCCAGTTCGACCTCGTGCCCCAGGGCGGTCAGCGCCAGTGCAATCACGGCGGCTTGTTCGATCCAATAGTGCAGGGTGGCGAAGATGAACACGCGCTTGCCGCCCGAGTCTGGTTGAGTGGGCATTTCCTGCACGGCCTGCGGCAGGATGCGGCGCAGGGTCTCCAGTTTATAATGATCGCGCCAGCGTTTGCGCTCCGGCGCAAACAGCCAGTAGGCTTCCATGGCGAAGGGCTGGCTGGCGATCAGGTCGCGGATCTGGTCGCGGGCGGGCATCAGTCCAGCACCTCGATATCCCAGTGCAGGCGCGGACGCACCGCCCCGGGGCGCGGCTCCACCCAGTGCATCCCCGGCGCGCCGGAAGCGTCCACGTTGAAATCCAGGGTCTGCTCCTCGTAGAAATAGCGGCGCACGTTGTAGGCGCTGGCGTTGACGCTGAGCGAATAGCGTCCCTGGTTGAGCAAATCCGCCGGAATTTCGCAGCGGCTGAGGTACCGCCCGGCCTTGCGCTCGGTGTAGGTCTCGAATTTTTGCGGGTCATCGGTGTCGAAGGAGGTGAACACCGGCTCGCCGCGGGCGGTCAGCAGATAGAAGCCAATCCGCAGGCCGGAGATACCGCGCTCCAGCTGATATTCCATCTCTATGG
>WGAD01000075.1 GCA_015489255.1 Anaerolineales bacterium
AATCAACGCCTGGCGCAGGCGGCAGACCAGGTGTTTTTTATGGTGGCCGGCCTTCCCTGGCAGGTGAAGTGAAAGCCAGCGCCCGATTTTGTGCTACCATAATCGTATGCGCCGACTCTTGTTCCTTCTTCTGGGGCTGCTGACCGCCTGTCGTTCGGCGCCGCCTTTTCCGGTGGCGCCAACGCCAACGCCGCCTGCTGCCTCCGTCGTGCGACCAGAGGAGAATCCGGAATGGGCGCTCTGGACGCAGGGAACGCAGTTGCGCGGCGTGAATGTGTATCAGCGGCGTGTGTATCCGGCGTTGGATGGGAAAGAATTTCTCGGCCCGGGGCCGTTGGGGCCGCCGTACACGCAAGAAGATTTTGACGCCATGGCGGCTGCCGGGGTGAATTATGTCAATTTGTCGGTCCCTGGGGTGTACACCGTCCGCCCCCCGTATCAGCTGGATGAGGAGGCACTTTCTCAGCTGGATGCCCTGGTGGATATGGCCTCGCGGGCCAATCTGTTCGTCGTCATCGCCGTGCGCAGCGGCCCGGGGCGCAGCGAATTTTCCATTTTGCGCGAAGGGGTGGGCGACTGGTTCCCCCCAGAATACCTGGTGGAAACCCTCTGGGAAGACCAGAACGCGCGAGACGCCTGGGCGGAGATGTGGGCTTTCATGGCGCGGCATTATGCGGCGCAGGAAGCGGTCATTGGCTACGACCTGATGGTAGAACCCAACCCGGAGGATATCGTTGGGGTCTGGCAGCCGGAAGAATTTCTGGCTGCTTACGGCGGCAGCGGGTACGACTGGAACGCCTGGTATCCCGACCTGGTGGCGTCCATTCGGGCGGAAGACCCGCAAACCCCCATCCTGGTGGGCGGCATGGGGTATAGTTCGCTCATCTGGCTGCCTTATTTGCAGCCGGTGGACGACCCTTATGTGGTGTACACGGTGCACCAGTATGCGCCTTTTGCCTACACCCACCAGGAGGCCGGCACCTTGCCGTACCCGGGCGCCCTCGATCTGGATGAAGACGGCACGCCAGAAACGTTTGATGCGACCTGGCTGCGCCGTTCCCTGGAGATGTTGGCGGACTATCCGGCTCCTGTGGCGGTGAATGAATGCGGAGTGGTGCGCTGGGCGCCCGGCGCAGCGGATTTCATGGATGATCAATTGGGTTTCCTCGAATCTTTGGGGGTGAATTATGCCGTCTGGATGTGGTACCCAGATTGGCCGCCGCTGGCGGAGGGCGATCACGATTTCAACTTTCGCCTGGGCGCTGCGCCGGAACAACGCATTCCAACGCCCAACGCTCTGTGGCAGGTGTACCAGCGCCATTGGGCGGCCAACCGCCGGCGTCCTTTTGAAACGGGCGAATAGTTAACCTGAGTTTCGGATAAGAAGGCTTTATCCAAACTGTCATTGCGAGCCGCCGTAGGCGGTGTGGCAATCCCCTGGATGGCTGGGCGGGAGATGGCTTCGGGTGCTCTGCACCCTCGCCATGACGCCGCTCATCGTTATCCGCAATTCAGGTTCGTTACCTTCGTGCGCCCGCGGGCGCGCTTGCCCGTGCGGCGGCGCAGCGTCCAAGGTTTGGTGATAAAATGACCTTGCGCCCACGGGCGCGTTTTGTATCCGCAATCGTCGTGGAGGCAGGCTCATGTTCCGAAAGCTAACGTCCGGGGAAGAAGATTTCCCCTCCATTCAGGCAGTAGAAAACGTCACCTCGGTGCTTGGTCCGGGCATCCTCTGGCAGGGCAACCTCAAGGGACGCGGCGGTGTGCGCATCGACGGCGCCTTCGAAGGGCAGATCGCCGTGGACGGGCTGGTGGTCATCGGCGAAAATGGTCGCGTTACCTGCGATAACCTGCGTGCTCGCACGGTGGTGGTGGCGGGCGCCATGCGGGGCAACATCACCGCGGAAAAACTGGAAATCCGCGCCAGCGGGCGCGTTTGGGGGGACGTGGTGACGACCTCTTTCATCACGGAAGATGGCGCTTTCCTGCGTGGACAGATCCGCATGGAAGATGAACTCGCCCTAAACTTCGACGAGGACGACGATGCCGATGCGTCAGCGTGATCTCTTTGGCCAAACGCTGCGCCATCCGCCGGCGGAGCTGGAAAGCCCCGGCGCAATTTGGCTGGCCCGCGCTGCCTTCTGGCGCGAGAATGGCTGGCTGCCTCTGGGCAGGGTGGTGGTGCAACGCCTGGAGGCGCGCTGGCTGGCGTGGCTGGCAGAACGAGGCGCGCAGCCGGTGTGGGGCGCCAGCCCAGAATTGCTGGCCGAAACCGAGGTGCGCTCATGGCGACACCTGCCGCGCCTACTCTGGCAGCCAACCGTTTTGCAGAACGAGCGCAGCCGACCCGCGGCCGGCGCTTTGGGCGCGGCAGAAAGCCCGGGGTTGCGGGTAGATGCGTTGCTGCCGGAGAAGGACGATCCCCTGGCCGTCTGGCTGGCCGTGCCGCCGCTGCCAGACCTCCCATTGCTGACCGCGGAAACCCTGAACGGCAGCGGCTGGTTCTTCCCCCATGCGTTGGGAACGGAAACCGTGCTCCTTTGTGCCGACTGCGGCTATGCCGCGGAACGCGCAGCGGCGCGCCGGGCCAAGCCGTTGCCGCCCGAGGAAGCGCCGCGCCCCTTGGAGGCGGTATCCACCCCCGACTGCCACACCATCGCCGACCTGTGCGCTTTCTTGAACATCCCGCCGCAGCGGACGGCGAAGGCCGTTTTCCTCACCATGCAGCGCGAGGGGCGGGAGCAGCTGGTCTTTGCTGTGGTGCGCGGCGATATGGATTTGAACGCTGAGCGGTTGGCGCACTTGTTGGGGGCGGAGGCCATGCGCCCGGCCACTGCGGAGGAGATCCGCGCTGCGGGGGCTGAGCCGGGGTATGCTTCGCCCGTGGGGCTGGAGGGCGTGCTGGTGGCGGTGGATGATTTGATCCCGCATTCGCCCAACCTGACGGCGGGCGCCAACGCCCCAGATTTGCATTTGCAAAACGTCAATTATGGGCGCGATTATCAGGCCGCTCTGGTGGCAGACCTGGCCGCCGTGGGTGCGGGCGATCCCTGCCCGCACTGCCAGGCCCCGCTGCGGGCGCAGAGGGCCTTCCGGCTGGCACACCTGGCGGGCCCGCGGAAGCTGGCTGCCGCTTACACCGACGCCGCAGGACAGCAGCGTCCGCTCTGGCGGGCGGCTTTGCTGGTTGACCTGGGCCGGGTGACGGCGGCGCTGGCGGAACATTGGCACGATGAAGATGGTTTACGCTGGCCGCCAGAAACGGCGCCCTACGACTTGCACTTGCTCTGGCTGCCGGGGAAAAAGATGGACACGCACGCGCCTGCTGAAGCATTGGCCGCCGAATTGGAAGCGGCTGGCTGGCGGGTACTGTTGGACGATCGGGATGAGCGACCGGGGGTCAAGTTCAAAGACGCCGACTTGATCGGCATCCCCTGGCGGCTGACGGTGGGAGAGCGGGCGCTGGCGCGGAACGAGGTGGAGGTCAAACGGCGCAGTGACGGGAAGCGCTGGCAGCTGCCTCGGGAGGAGATCGTTCACTGGTTGCAGGAGGCCGCCCGTGGCCGCTGAACAGGTGTTCCGCCCTCCGCGCGGGTGGGGGCTGCTGGTGCAATCTCTCTGGCTGCTGGGAGCGGCGGTTTTGACGGGCAGCGGCATCGCCCTGGCGCTGAGCGCCGCCGGGCTGGCGGCCATCTACGCCGGCCTGGCGCTGGCTTTGCTGGGGGCGGGCCTGGTGCTGTGGCGCATTTACCGCCTTTATGCCCTGCTGGAAGCCCGCTATGCCATTGCAGAAGGGTATGTGCGCCTGCAATGGGGGCTGCGCCAGGAGATCATCCCGCTGACCGATGTGCTCTGGGCGCGCTCATTGCCCTTGCGCCCGCCGCGGCTGGCGACCCCGGGCGGTTTTACGGGCCGGGTTCAACGCCCGGAAGTGGGGATGGTGGAATTCATGGCCGCTGCCCGCCGCCCGCTGATTGTCCTGGCGACCTCGCGGCGGGTGTATGCCATTTCGCCGCAGCAGGCCGCCGGGTTTATGGAAGCGCTGCAACGGGCTTTGCAAACGGGGCGCTTACAGGGCGGCGGCGCGCGCTCGGTGCATCCGGCAGAATGGGTGCGCAGTCCCTTTGGCCAACCGGCGACCCGTTTCCTTTTTCTCTTTACGGCGCTCACCTGGCTGGGGTTGTTTGCCTGGCTGGGCCTGTTGCTGCCCCGTGCGCCGGCCTTGTCCGCCGGATTCGACGCCGCCGGCCGCGCCCTACCTCCACGCCCTTTGCCACAAATGTTCTGGCTGGCCGCCTTTGGTTTCGTGCTGGTGCTGGTGGATTGGCTGCTGGGGCTGCTGTTGTACCCGGAGCGTGGGCGCCGGCACTGGGCCTGGTTTTTATGGGGCGGGGCGGCGCTGACCTCCGCCCTGACGGTGCTGGCTTATGCGTTTCTGTTGGAGGCGGCATGACGCTCCCTGTGCAACTGGCGGCGGGGTTCGCTCTAGCGGCGGCGGTAGCGCTGGCGGCCCGGCGGGCGGGAAGCCTGGCGGATAGCGGCGCCTGGAGCGCAACGCTGGTCGGCGGCCTGATTTTTGGGCTGGGTGGCTGGCGCTGGGCCGTGCTCTTGCTGGCTTTTTTCTTCACTTCTAGCGGTTTGTCCCATGCGTTTGCGGTTCGCAAGCGTGGGCTGGGAGAGAAATACGCCAAAGGACACCGGCGGGATGCCGGTCAGGTGCTGGGCAACGGCGGCGTGGCTGCGGTCATGGCGCTGGCCCATCTGCTTTGGCCGCAGGCCGCCTGGCCCTGGGCGGCATTTGCCGCCTCTTTGGCGGCGGTCAATGCCGATACCTGGGCGACAGAACTCGGCGTGTTCAACCCCTCGCCGCCGCGCCTGTTGACGAACTTGCGACAGCCGGTGGAAAAAGGCGCTTCGGGCGGGGTTTCGGCGGTGGGGACGCTGGCGGCTTGGGCTGGCGCAGCGCTGATCGCTGGCCTGGCGGCCTGCCTGGACGCCACGGCGCTGTCGGCGAGCCGCCTGCTGGCGGCGGTTTCGCTGGCGGGGTTGGGCGGCGCCTTGTTCGATTCTTGGCTGGGAGCGACCCGACAAGCCATGTATCGTTGCCCGGTCTGCGGCCAGGAAACGGAACAACACCCCCGTCACCGTTGCGGTGCGCCCACCGTCCAGGTGCGCGGCTGGGGGTGGCTGAACAACGATTGGGTGAACGCAGCCAGCAGCCTGGCGGCGGCCTTCTTGGGGGCGGCGTTGGCGCTGCTCTGACCGCGATTTGTGCTACAATTGAAAAAACATTCTCATCTACAGGAGCTTTGCGTGAACGATCCGCGCGTTGAAAAATTTGCAGACCTTTTGGTCGACTACTCCACCCGCATCCAGCCGGGCGATCGGGTGATCATCGAAGCGGGCACCGCTGCGCTGCCGCTGGTGCGCGCGTTGTATGCTCGCATTTTGGAGCGGGGCGGGGTTCCAGCCCCTTTGATCCGCTTCCCGGGCGAGGAAGCCCTCCTCTTGAAGCATGCCGATGATGAGGTGCTGGCCCGCCCTCCGATCTTCCAGCAATTGGCTTATGAGACCTTCGAAGCCCGCATTCGCATTCATTCCGAGACCAACACCCGCCAGCTGACCAACGTGCCCGCAGAGCGGCAGAAACTGCGTCAGCAGGCCATGGCGCCGATCATCGATGCCCAAATGCGCCGCGGTGCGACCGGGGAGTTCAAATGGGTGACGACCCTCTTCCCGACGGAAGCCTATGCCATGGAGGCGGAAAACAGCCTGGACGACTTTGCCGATTTCGTCTTCCGCGCCTGCCATTTGCAGGAGGATGACCCGGTGGCCTATTGGCGGCAGGTGCAGGCAGAACAGCAACGTTATGTCGATTACCTGCAGGGCAAAGACCGGGTGGTTTTGCGCGGCCCGAATGTCGATCTCAGCCTGTCCATTCGCGGGCGTACTTTTCTCAACAGCTGCGGCATTCACAACATGCCCGACGGCGAGATCTATACCGGGCCGGTGGAAGAATCGGTGAACGGCTGGGTGCGCTTCTCTTACCCGACGGTGTATCAGGGGGTGTTGTTGGAAGGCGTGGAACTGACCTTTAGTGATGGCCGGGTGGTGCAGGCACGGGCGGACAAGAACCAGGACTTCTTGCTGCGGATGCTGGAAGTGGACCCGGGGGCGCGTTACCTGGGCGAATTTGCCGTTGGCCTGAACTACGAGATCGATCGATTTTCCCGGCACATCCTGTTCGATGAGAAACTGGGCGGTTCTTTCCACATGGCGCTGGGCGCGGGGTATCCGGAGACCGGCTCGCAAAATAAGAGCATGATTCACTGGGACATGATCTGTGGCATGGAAGATTCAGAGATAGAAGTGGATGGCGAAGTCATCTATCGGGATGGACGGTTCCTGATCTGACCCTCTGCAACGACGACCAGAGAGCGCTTTCCCGTGCGGCGGGAAAGCGCTTTTTTGTGCGCCGTGGAGCCGGAGGTCAATTTCGTACCGCCAGCCAAACCCCCAGAAAGACCAGCAGCAATCCCAGGGTGCGTTGAAAATCCAGCGGGCGGACAGGCGCGTCGAGCCAGCCGAATTGATCGAGAACCACGCCGACCGTGATCTGCGAGGCGACGATCACCACAGTGGCCGCCGCCACCCCGATGCGCGGAATCATGAAACTCATACCGCTGATGACAATGACGCCAAGGGCGCCGGCCCATAAGGCATACCAGGGAACGTTGCGCCATTCACCCAGCTGCCCCCCTTGCCAGAAAACCAGCAGCAAAACGCCTGCTGTGATCATACCGGTCAGATGAATGTAGAAGGCGCTTTCCACCAGCCCGATGCGGTTGCTCATCAGTCCGGCCAGCGGCCCCTGGATGCCTACGGCCACGCCGGCGATGAGACCCACGAAGATGGAAATGGCCAGAGAAGAAGACATGCGCAGCTCCTGAAAAGAGAATGGCGCTATTGTACCGAAGAAAGACGGTGCTCCCCCTTACAAGGGCATTGCGTCTGTGTTTGGGCGCCGCGAAAGGGGAAATGGTACTTTGTTGTGATAACCAGCGTCAATGATAAACGGTATAGTATATCCATTGTGTCCGATTTTCGGCGCCATCAAGGTCGCCAAAGGAGAAAACATGCGTTCTTTGTACCGGTTATCTTTTATTTTATTGGGGGCGATGATATTGGCGGCCTGCAACGTTCCCTTGACGGAAACGGCCCCGGTTTCGGCGGGGCCGACGGCGGCAAACACGGTTGCTCCGGCCACTCCGCAGATGGTGATGGCCTCGCCGCAGGCGGCCGGCAGTGGGGCGCAAACGTCTGCCGGCGGATCGGTTGGCGGCGCCGCTGCCCCGGGGACAGCGGGCAGCGGCAATTCTGCCGGTAACAACGGTTCGGCCAGCAGCGGCAATTCTGCCGGTAACAGCGGTTCGGCCGGCAGCGGCAATTCCGCCGGTAACAGCGGTTCGGCCGGCAGCGGCAATTCCGCCAGTGCAGATACCGCACCGCCCACGGTAAGCAATATAAGCAATTCGACCCGAGGCTATTATCCGGCGGCCTGCGGCTCGACGACGGTGGCCTTCACGGCGGATGTCGTCGACGATCGCGGCGGGTCCGTTAAAGTTTGGGTCAGCTACCGCATCCTGAGCATGGCGCAGGGCCTTGGGGGGACGCAGTGGTATCGCGTGGATATGTCGCCACAGGGCAACGGGTCTTCTTTCGTTGCGATTGTGGACATCGCCGCTCAGGCGGCAGCCGAACTGGGCGGCCAGGATGGCTCGCTGGAATACCAGATCTTTGCCGAGGACGCAGCGGGCAACACGGTTTCGGTGCCGGATGGCTCGGTGTACGCGCTGGATATTCTCACTTGCGGCGGACAAGGTTCCAGCGGGCAAGGTACGGCGCCCACCATCAGCAACGTCAGCGTGTATCCACAGCCGGACGTCTATTATGGGGCCAGCTGCACCACCGAAGAAACGCGGATGAGCGTTCAGGCAACCATCGAGCCGCTGAGCGAAATTGCCACGGCGACGGTTTGGTATGGTTACACGGGGAACGCCGGCACCCGCGGCAACTACAGCGTGACGATGACGCAATTAGGGGTCGGAGATTTTGCCGCCGATATCGACGTTGGGCAGGAAGCCGATTTGGCCCTGGCTGGCGGTGCCGGCCAGGTGGATTTCTACATTTCTGCGGAAACCCACGGCGGGCAGACGGTGTCCAGCGGGTGGTATTCCCTTTCGGTGCTCCCCTGCGGGGGAGCGTTGGGGCAGCCGCCGCAAGGGGGGGATGCGGTGGTGCGGTTCTATAACAACGCCTCGCATCCGGTGGTGGAATTGTTGATCGACGGCACAGACGTCATCCTGACCGAGGCGCAGGCTATTCCGGTTGGCAGCTATCTGGACGTGACCATGCCGGCGGGCAGCCATTTTTATCAACCCGGCGCAGGATACTGGGATGCGGGCGGCAAAGTGCCCTTTTACCCACTGCCTTCCGGCTCTGTGGACGCACAGGATGGCTCGGTGACGATTACAGACCCGCCCCTGAGCGATATGGTCACCAATTATGGGCAGAACGGCTATTACGTGGGTTACTTCTGGGATGCGAACAACATCAACCACTGCGCCGCCTTCGATTTTGCCACCGACGGCAGCTTTGCCTTCTATATAGACGGGGCTTATATTGAGAGCGGCAGTTATGCGCTGGTATCCAGAGACCCGGGGGCGTATGCCGTCAACTTCACTGTGAATGGTTACACCAGCGGGGAGCAGTTCCCGGCCACCCTGTATTACACCGGCGCGATGGCCGGTACGCTTTCCGTCCCCAATGGGCCGCCCGGCTGGCAGACGATTGAGTATACGCTCAACGGCGTTTGTCAGTAACGTTTGTTGACGTAAAAACGGCCTGCCTCACGATGCAGGCCGTTTTTCTTTTCTCTGGCCAAACGCGCCGCTCAATCTGCCGGTTTGCCGTCGACCAGGCGTAGCGTGCGGGTGGCGAGCTGCCGGGCCTCTTCCTCGTAATGGGTCACCAGCAGCGCAGTGGCACCGCTCGCCGCCAGCAGATGGCGCAGATCTGCGATCAGGTCGGCGCGCGTTTCCGTATCCAGCGCGCTGAAGGGTTCGTCCAGCAGCAAGAGGTCCGGTTCCAGGGCGAAGGCCCGCGCCAGGCTGACCCGCTGGGCCTCGCCGCCGGAAAGCTGCCCGGCACGGCGCTGAGCCAGGTGGGCAATGCCCAGCCGTTCCAGCCAGGTCTCCGTCCGCTGGCGGATCTCGGGGCGTGGCAGACGGCGAAAACGCAGCCCCAGGGCGACGTTGTTCCAGACGGTGGTAGAAAGCAGCTGCGGTTCCTGCAAAACCAGCGCCATGCGTCGCCGCAGGGCAAGGGCGTTGCGGCGCGTCAGGCGTTCACCGGCGAACCAGATCTCACCACGGGTGGGCGGCAGCAACCCGGCGATAGCCAGCAGTAAAGTGCTTTTGCCAGCGCCGTTTGGCCCCATCAGGGCCAGCACTTCCCCCTGGGCGATCGTCAAGCGGGGGAGGGAAAGAACGGTGCGGCCAGCGCGGACGACCTCCAGCCCGCGAACATCCACCAGGCGCTTCATAAGGGCGGCCTCCGCTGCTGGATGAGCGTCAGCCCCAGGTTGACCAGAAACGTCAGGGTGAGCAGCAGAATGGAAAGCGCAATGGCGCGGTCGAACTGCCCTTTGCCTGTTTCTAGGACGATGGCGGTAGTCAGAACGCGGGTTTGACCGCGGATGTTGCCGCCGACCATCATCGAAGCGCCGACCTCGGAGATGACGCTGCCAAACCCGGCCATCAGCGCGGCCAGGAGGGGCAGACGGGCTTCCAGCCAAAGGGTGAACACGACCTGGATCTGCGAGGCGCCCAGCCCCAGCAATTGCAGGCGCAGGCGGGGGTCCAGCTGTTGCAGGGCGGCGGCGGTCAGGCTGGTGACCACGGGAACGGCGATGATCACCTGGGCGATGACAATGGCTGCCGGGGTGTAGATCAGGCGCAGGGAACCCAGCGGCCCGCTGCGCCACAGCAAAATGGAAACGCCCAGCCCAACCACCACCGGCGGCAGGGCCATGCCGGTGTTGGCCAGGCTGAGCAAAAAAGACCGGCCACGGAAGCGCCCCAGGGCCAGCAGCGTTCCCAGCGGCAGGCCGATGAGCAAACTGAGACTGGTTGCCAGTCCCGAGACTTTGAGCGAAAGCAGGGTGATGCCCAGAACTTCGGCGTCACCCTGCCAGAGGAGTTCTATGGCCTGCAAGAGGCCGCGCCAGACGAAAGCCATGGGGCGGGGTTAATCTACGGTCAGGGTTTTAGAGAGGTTGCGCGGGAAGTCAGGATCGTACCCGCGGGCGATGCTCATGTGGTAGGAGATCAGCTGCAAGGGGATGACCGAGAGCAGGGCGCTGATGGCATCATCTGCCGCTGGGATGGTGATCAAGTCGCTGGCGTTGGCCCGCAGGCGGGCGTCTTCCTGTCCGATGACGATGGCGCGCGCGCCGCGGGTGGTTACTTCGTTGATGCCGCTGATGATCAGGGGGATGTCGGAGGGCGGGGCGATGAAGATGATCGGATACCCATCCACCACGGCGGAAAGCGGCCCGTGTTTGAACTCGGTTGAAAGCATTCCTTCGCAGTGTGCGTAGGTAATTTCCTTGAGCTTCAGCGCGCCTTCCAGCGCAATGGGGAAGGTGTAGCCATACCCCAGGGTGTACATATCGTTCCACTGGTTGATGGCCTCCACCAGTGGCGGGATCTGGCTGGCCGTCATCTCCAGGGTTTGTTCCA
>WGAD01000076.1 GCA_015489255.1 Anaerolineales bacterium
GGCTGGAGGCCCAGTTGGGCGGCCTTCTCAGCGGACATGATGATCACGCCAGCCGCGCCGTCGGACATCTGGGACGAGTTGCCCGCTGTCACCGTGCCGCCCTCCTTGAATGCCGGGCGCAGCCGCGCCAGGGCTTCCAGGCTGGTATCGGCCCGCGGGCCTTCGTCTCGCTTGAAGGTGAATTTCTTCGTCGTCGGGCGGCCTTCGGCGTCCAAGGCCTTGATTTCCACGTCAATCGGCACCAGTTCGGGGTCGAACAAACCGCTTTTCACGGCTTTGATGGCCTTCATGTGCGAATGATAGGAAAATTCGTCCTGGTCTTCGCGACTGATGCCGTATTTTTCGGCCACGTTTTCCGCGGTCAGCCCCATGCTGGTGAAGAATTCGGGATGTTCCGCCGCGGCGGACGGGTTCGGGGAGAAGAGGAAGCCGGTCATCGGCACCATGGTCATCGATTCGGTGCCGCCAGCAATGGCCACCTCCATCTGGCCGCTCATGATGGCGTAGGCCGCGTGGGCAATGGACTGCACGCCCGAGGAACAGAAGCGGTTGATGGTTTCGCCCGGGACGGTGTTGGGCAAACCGGCGCCGAGGGCCACCATGCGGGCCATGTTCATGCCCTGCGGGCCTTCGGGGAAGGCGCAACCCAGGATCAGGTCTTCGATTTCCGCCGGATCAAGCGCCGGGGCGCGTTGGAGCAAATCTTTGACGACCGCAACCATCAGGTCGTCGGGTCGGACGGTCGCCAGGCTGCCGCGTTTGGCCTTGCCAACCGGCGTGCGGGCAGCCGCTACGATTACTGCATCTCGCAAAGTCATTTCATTACCTCCTGAAACTAATTCCGCAACGGCTTGCCGGTTTGCAGCAGGTGCCACATGCGTTCCTGCGTTTTGGCCTCGCCGCACAGCGAGAGGAAGGCTTCGCGTTCCAGGTCGAGGAAGTATTGTTCATCCACCCAGGCCGGGGCGCTCAGGTCGCCGCCGCAGAGCACATGCGAAAGTTTATTGGCGATGTGCTCTTCGTATTCGGTGATGTATTTGCCTTCCTTGAACATGTACGCGCCGACCTGCAAGGCCGCCAGGCCGTCGCGCCCGACGGCGTAGAGCTTTTCGGGGGCCGGCGGCTGCCAGTTGGTCGCCACCATGTGCAGAACTTCCTTCTTGGCTTCGGTGAGCAGGTGGTCGCGGTTCATCACCACCCGGTCGGCGGCGCTCAGGATGCCCATCGCGCGGGCTTCTTCGGCGCTGGTGGCTACCTTGGCCTGGCCGATCTGTTCGAAGGCCTGCTGCAAGGGAGCCAGGTAATTGGCGTTTTTGACCTTCATCACCGGATTGATGACCCGGCGGACGATTTCCTTGGTGCCGCCGCCAGCCGGGATGACGCCGGCGCCGATTTCCACCAGGCCGATGTAGGTTTCGGCTGCGGCCACCACGCGCTGGGCGTGCATGGTCACTTCGCAGCCGCCGCCCAGGGCCAGCCCGGCCGGGGCCACCACCACCGGTTTGGGGAAGTAGCGCATGCGCATGTTGACGTTTTGCAGCTTGCGGATGGCTTCGTCGAGCGTGTCCCACATGCCCTGCTGGGCAGCCACCACAATCATGAACAAGTTGGCGCCCGCGCTGAAGTTGTCGGCTTCGTTGCCGATCACCAGCCCGTTGAAGTCGGTCATCACCCGATCCATGGCGGCGTCCATCAGAGTGATGATGTCGTCGTCCAGGGCGTTCATCTTGGTGTGGAATTCGAGCAAGGCGACGCCGTCGCCGGCATCGTAGAGCGTGGCGCCGGCGTTCTCTTCCACCACCTTCTTGCCGGCCTTCAATTCCGAGAGGATGACCATGCCAGCCGGCCGTTCGATGGGCACGTAGGCTTTGCGGGTCACATCGTACACGCCCACCTTGACTTGCCCGTTGTACTGATAGAAAGTCTCCACGCCGGCGGCCAGCATTTCGTCCACCCAGTCGGCGGGGGCAAAACCGGCCTCTTTCATCGCCGCAGCGGTATCGGCCACGCCGAGCATGTCCCAAAGTTCGAAGGGGCCAGCCTGGTGACCGAAGCCCCAGCGCATGGCGTCATCGATCGGTTTGGGGGTGTCGGCCACCTCGGGGATGAGGGCCGAAGCGTACTGGAAGCCCTGGTAGGTCAGGGCCTGCACCAGCCGGGCGGCCTTGTCTTCTTCGCTGAGGAAAACGCGCAGCTTGTCGGCCAGGGTTTCGGCTTCTTTGGCCTTCTTCACCGAGGCGAACTTCGGCTTTTGGGGCGGCTTGTGCTCCATGCTTTCGAAATCCAGCGCCCAAAATTCTTTCTTGCCCTCGGCGTTGCGCACCATCTTGTAAAAGCCGATCTTGGTCTTGTTGCCCAGCCAGCCGCGTTCGATCATGGTTTCGATCAGGCGGTTGGGCGCCTCGGCCTGCAAGTAGGGCAGGGCGTAGCGGTCGTGCGGGATGGCCGGGGCCAGGTTCTTGCCCACGTGGTCCCAAACGTCGATGCCCACCAGGTCGATCAGGCGGAAGGTGGCGGTCTTCGGGCGGCCAATCAACGGGCCGGTGACCGCGTCCACTTCTTCGACGGTGTAACCGTTCTTCAGGATGTAATCCAGCGCGAAAGCGCCGGTGCCAAAGGCCACCCGGTTGCCGATGAAGTTGGGCGTGTCTTTGCAGAGCACAATGCCCTTGCCCAGGCGATACTCGCCGAACCAGGAGATGAAATCCACCACCTCGGGCAGGGTGTCTTCGGTCGGGATGATTTCCAGCAGTTTCAGGTAGCGGGGCGGGTTGAAGAAGTGCGTGCCCAAAAAGTGCTGGCGGAAGGATTCCGAGCGGCCGGCGGCGATATCGCGCACCGGGATGCCGGAGGTATTGGTGCTGACGATGGCCGTGGGTTTGCGGATCTCATCGATGCGGGCCATCAGGTTTTGTTTGATCTCCAGGTTTTCGATGATGGCTTCGATCACCCAGTCGGCCTCGGCGATCACGTCGAAGTCATCTTCCAGGTTGCCGGTCTGCACCAGAGTGTGCTGCGCCTGGGAAAAGAACGAGGCCGGCCTGGATTTCTTGGCCCGTTTGAGGCCGCCGTCCACGATGGCGTTGCGCGCCGCGCGTCCGGCTTCCGGCGGGGTGTCTTTGGGGACGATATCCAGCAGCGTGACGCGCACGCCGGCGTTGGCCAGGTGCGCGGCAATGGCTGCGCCCATCGTCCCGGCGCCAACTACCACGGCTTTTTCGATCACGTATTTCATGGCAACTCCTTTCTTGCAGAGGGGAGAGGCAGCGCCCCTCCCCCAATCAATCAGCTCAATTCCTTGCGGCCATAGCCGAGGATCTGGCGGGCGACCACCAGGCGGTTGATCTGGCCGGTGCCTTCGTAGATATCGGTGATCTTGGCATCGCGGAACCATTTTTCCGCCAGGAATTCGCGGCTATAGCCCAGCGGGCCAAGCAGTTCGACCACGCGCTGGGTGATCTTGGTCACCACGTCGCCGGCTTTGACCTTGCTCATGGAAGCCACCAGCGCGTTGGGCTGGCGGTTATCCGCCGCCCAGACGGCCTTGATGACCATCAGCCAGGCCGAGCGGAGCATGATTTCCATGTCGATGATCTCGCGCTCCAGGTTGGTCAACTGGTTGCGCGGCAGGCCGTAGCGGATTTCGACGCCCTGTTCGGCGGCCTTTTCCTTCAGGAATTCGAGCGCGGCGCGCGCCACGCCGATGCCGGTGGCCGCCACCAGCGGGCGGGTAGCGTTGAAGGTGCTCATCGCACCCTTGAAGCCTTTGGTGCTGCGCTCTACCGTCGGGCTGCCGAGGATGTTTTCGAAGGGCACGCGCACGTCCTGCAGCGAGATGGCCGCCGTATCGGAGACGCGGATGCCCAGTTTGTGCTCCAGCTTGGTGATTTTGACGCCCGGTGTCCCGGCTTCCACCACGAAGGCGCGCATGCCGGCCTTGCCAGCTTCAGGGTCGATGGTCGCCCAAACGACGATGAAGCCGCGTCCCGTCTGCTCGTATTCGGTCAGCGATTTGTCGCCAGCGGTGACGAAGATTTTTTCGCCGTTGATCACCCATTCGTTGGTCTCTTCGTCCAACACGGCGCGGGCGCGGATGGCGGACGTATCCGAACCGGCCTGCGGCTCGGTCATGCACATGGCGGCGAAGGTCGGTTTTTCGCCGGCGAAGCGCGCCAGGAACTTCTTCTTCTGCTCCGGCGTGCCGGCGGCTTCCACCGCCGCCGCGCCCAGGCCGCCGCCCGGCGTGATCAGATACATGCCCACATCGCCCCAGGCCAGCATTTCCAGCATGTGCGCCAGCATCTGGTAGCCGATGGGCGGACGCTTGGGCTTGTTGGGGTCGGCTTCTTTCTTTTTGTCTTCTTTGGGGGCCAGCGAACCGGCGCCGGAGGCCTTCATGGCCGTGTGCATGAATTCAATGTAATCCCAGGGGATTTCGTGCTCGTGTTCATCGTAATAGCGCGAGACCGGCCGCATCATGTTTTCGGCAACCGTCTTGATGACGTATTGCTGCTGTACAATCGGTTTGGGGGCTTCAAATTCGATAGCCATTTTTTCGTCTCCTCCGTTTACGCACTCACTAGACAATCGCCATGCCGCTGAAGGTGGCAAAGCCGCGGCCGTTGCGCATCCACATTTCCGCCGGATATTCGCGGATGTACCCGTAGCCGCCCAAAATCTGCACGCCGCGGTCGGTGACCATCATCACCATGTCCATGGCGCCGGTAAAGGCCAGGTACGCCTGCTTGAAGGCCTCTTCTTTGCCGGCGTCCAGCATCCAGGCTGCTTCCCAGGCCAGCAGGCGGCTGGCTTCAATTTCGGTGTTCATCTCGGCCAGCATGAAGGCGATGGCCTGCTTCTGAGCGATCTTGACGCCGAAGGCTTCGCGCTGCTTGGCGTATTCGGTGGCGTATTCAAACGAAGCGCGCGCCACGCCGACCGCCAGTGCCGCCAGGCCCACGTAGCTGTGCGCCAACGCGGTTTTGAAGTCGAAGCCCTCTTCGCCGCCGATGCGGTTTTCCAGCGGCACGCGGACGTTTTCGAGCCGCACGCGGTACATCGGCAGGGCGTTGATGCCCATCAATTTTTCGCGTTCTTCGCCGACGCTCAACCCCTCGGCGTCGCCGGGGACGATGAAGGCCTGCGTTTCGCCGTCCAGCGCGGCATAGACCACCAGCGCTTCGGCGCCCTTGCCGTAGGGCACAAAGGCCTTTTCGCCGTTGAGCACATAGGCATCGCCTTCGCGCACGGCGGTGGTTTGCAATTCAAAGGGGTTGAAGTTCATGCGGTATTCGAGCAGGGCGCCGGTAAAGGGCCGCCACTCGGCTTCGATCACTTCGGGGATGAATTTGGCCTTTTGCTCTTCGGTGCCGCCCAGGTAAATCGGCAGCACAAAGAGGTTGGGGGTCATCACCGCCATGGCGGTCGCCAGGTCGCCCCAGCCAAGTTCCTCGGCGGCCAGCACGCCGGTCATGGCGGAGTAGTCGCCGAAGCCGCCGAAATCTTCCGGGATGGAAGCCTGCAACACGCCCAGCTCCCAGCCCTTCTCTACCAGGTCCGCGGACATTTCGGCAGCTTCTTCCATGTCGCGGGCCACCGGCCGCACGTCGCTTTCTGCGAAGCGGCGCACGGCGTCGATCAGCATTTGTTGCTCTTCAGTTGGCAGAAAGGAATACATCGTGTCTCTTCTCCTTGGGCAAAATCTGTGCCGAATCAACCATCTTCAGCCGGCGATAGCGGAACACGCCCTCATCATCCAGCGCGTCCAGGGTAATCAGGCCGCGCTGATAGAGATATTCCACATAGGCGCCGGTTTTTTCCAACACCAGCAAGGCATCGTAGCCGGTGAAGTTTTCGCCATACAAACGCGCCGCCAGTTCGGCCACGCTGGAGGGACGCGCCAGCAGCGCCAGGGTTTGCGTCAGGCGTTCTGCCAGGCGGGCGCGGATCTCCATCACGCGCTGCGGCAGCGCCATTATTGGTTCGCCGTGCCCGGCCAAAGCCAGGCGGCAATCGCCCGCCCAGGCCAGTAGCGCATCCAGCGATTGCAAGTACTGCCACAACCCGCTGTGGCCGTTCACTTCCGTCGGCGTCAGGTGCGGGACGATGTGCGGCAGCACATGGTCGCCGAGAAAAACCACATCGTCCAACCGCAGGGCCACCTGCCCGGGAGAATGTCCCGGGACGTGCAGCAGGCGCAAAGGGCCGATCTGCATATCCACCGCAGAGAAGGTGAAATCGGGCTGCGTATCCACATACCAGCCGCTGGTAAAGCGATACGTCTCCAGCAGCTGCGCCAACTGCGGCGCGGCAACGCCGGCGCGGGTCAGAAAATCGGCCCGCCGCCGTGCGCCCAGCTGCAAATGCGCCTCATGATGAGACACCGTCTGCAACGCGAGTTCATGCAGGCCAATCTGTGCCTGGCTGCTTTCCCGCAGGAAGGGCAGGCCGCCAAAGTGATCGATGTGTCCATGCGTGACCAGGACATGGGTCAGATCGCTGCCGCCCGAAGCGCCTGCGGCGCGCAGTCCCGCAGCCAGGTCCCGGTTGGAGGTTTCTGTCCCGGCCCCGGCAT
>WGAD01000077.1 GCA_015489255.1 Anaerolineales bacterium
CATTAGTCTGGATGTTCGCCGCGGCGACGTGATCGCCGTGTTGGGGCCAAATGGCGCCGGCAAAACTACTTTCATCAAACATGCCATCGGTCTGCTTCAGCCGACCCGTGGCCGCGTATTGGTGGAAGGGCGCGACACCCGCGAAGCCAGCGTGGCCGAGATTGCGCACACGTTGGGGTATGTCTTCCAAAGCCCGAGCCACATGCTGTTTGCGCCGACGGTGCACGATGAATTGGCCTTTGGGCCGCGTAACTTGCAGCACCCGGAGGAACAGATCGAAGCCGATGTGGACCGAGCGCTGGAAATCGTCAACCTGACCCCACACAAAAAAGACCCTCCCCTGGCGCTTTCCTTCGGTCAGCAGAAGCGCGTCAGCATTGCGGCCATTTTGGCCATGCGTTCCCGCATCCTGGTGATGGACGAACCGACAGCCGGACAGGATTACAGCAATTACATGAACTTTATGGATGCGATCTTGCAAATGCCGGGCTTCGAGGCCATTCTGTTCATTACACACGATGTCGATCTGGCGCAAATTTACGCCAACCGCGTCTTGCTCATCGCAGACGGTCGGGTGCAGGCCGATGGCCGCCCTGAAGAAGTGCTGGCAGATTTTGACTTGTTGAATCGTTGTCGGGTAGTGCCGTCTTCGCTGCTGCGGGCAAACCTGTCCCACTTGCCGCAAACGGGGCAATTCCTGCGGGCGGAGGCGTTGGCGCATTTTCATGATCCTGTGGAGGAGTAAGAGATGAAAAAGTCTTCTGTCCTTTTGACCTTGCTGGCGATTTTGGCGTTGTTCTATGCGATTATCTACGTCGGCGGGAACATGATGGGCATCGAGCGCTTGCAGACCGGTGAGAATCCGGTGTTGCGCTTCGTCTTTGTGATTGTTGGCCTGGCGATTGCTTACGGGGTTTATTATTTCACTGCGGATAACGAAGCCTGGGTGGTGGACACCCGCTCGGTTGTCTATATGGCGATTGGCGCTGCTTTGTATGCCGTGTTCTCCTGGCTGTTCAACGGCACGGTTTTCGTTGTGCCTTCGGTTAGCCAGGTTTCCTTGCGGCCGGCCATCGCCATTCCGATGTTCTTCGGCTATGCGTTTGGGCCAGTGGTGGGCTTCTTCACCGGTTCGGTGGGCAATATGTTTGGCGACGCCTTGACCGGTTTTGGCCTTTCGCCGCAATGGAGCATCGGCAACGGTCTGGTGGGCTTTGTGGCTGGCCTGGCCTTGTTGTTCAAGAACCGCAAGCAAAGCATGGACACCGTCATGACGGTCAGCGGCGTGCTGGCGGCGCTGGCGGTGGCCGTTTACTTCCTCAACCGCAACCTGCCGAACATGATGTTCTACGATCCCGACAACGGCATTTTCGGTGACGCAACCATTTCCGTGTTTGCAGGTATTTCCTTGCTGGTCGGTTTTGTGATGGTGGTTGGGGTGCGTTTTGCCTTCAAAGATAATGAGGAAGTGGCCGCAGCGGTGACCTGGGGCATGTTGGGCAACATCCTTGGCATAGGGTTTGCCGCCATTTCCGATATCTGGATCAATGGTTTCAGCCCGGCGGCGGCCATCGTCGGCGAATTTTTGCCGGCTGCCGGCCCCAACCTGATCTTTGCCGCCATCCTGGTGCCCTTGTTGGTTGGTGCCTACGCGGCTGTGCGCACCCAATCCGGGCGCTGATTTCGTCTTCTCGCGGCGGGGCGATCTGCGGCAATCGCCCCGCTGCTCTTGCTTGAGGAGCTGCGATGCTGGTTACCTGGCGTTACCGTCCCCGCAAATCGCTTATCCAGTCGTTTGACCCGCGGGCGTGGTTGATCTTCTACACCCTGTATTTGTTCACCACGTTGTTCTTTTGGGACATTCGTTTCCTGTTGCCTCTGCTGTTCATCGCCCTGGTGGTGCTCTTTACCTCTGGGGTGCAATGGAAAGAGATGCGACGGGCCTTTCTCTTCATCGGCGCATTTATTTTCTTCTTTTCTTTTCTGACTTTTCTGACTGGGCGCGGTGGCATGGAAGTCTATGAGGAGGAGCATTTACTGCGGCAGTTCAGCGCTCCGTTCACTATCTTTGGCTGGCAGCCGGTGCTCAAAGTGACGGTAGAACGGGCTTTTTTCGCCCTGGCCCAGCTGGTGCGCGTCTTTAGCATTGCCATTATGACGATTTTGATCCCTTATTCCTTGAATCCGGCCTTGTATGGCATTACCTTCAAGGGGTTGGGGTTTTCCGACAAGATCGCCTATGCGATGGACCTGACCATGCGTTTCATTCCCACCTTTGGCCGCGATTTTCAGTTGACGATGGACGCCCAGCGGGCGCGCGGCTATGAATTGGACAAGTTGAGCGGCGGCCTGATTGCCCAGGTGCGCAAACTCGGCCCGCTGATTGTGCCGGTGACCATCCACGCCATCATCGGCAGCGAGGACATCATCGATGCCATGGACTTGCGCGCTTTTGGGGTGGGACCGCGCACCTGGTTGGAAGAACTCCACTACCGCCCGCGCGATTACGCCCTGATCGCTTTCGGCGTGTTGTTGCTTTTTACGGCCCTGGCGGTCACTTTTTGGGGGTATGGCGGGTTTTGGGTGCCGCCGGCCCTGCTGGGCGGCTGAATGCATGGGGCCTGGCCCCCACGCAGAAAGAAAGTAAAACGTGCGGCTGACTGCGCCGCACGTTTTTTTATGGCCTTACAGTCCCAGCCACTCCTGGGTCAGCCGCGGTAGGGCGCGGATCGAACCCTTGCGCCGCGTGCAAGTGGGCAGGGATTCGAGAAAAGCCTGACCGTAGGTTTTGGTCAGGACGCGCTTGTCTAGAATGGCGACCACACCCCGGTCCCGTTGGGAGCGGATCAGGCGGCCAAACCCCTGGCGGAAACGCAAAATGGCTTCTGGTATGAGAAATTCGTGGAACGGATCCTCAAAACGTTCTGCGCGGGCTGCGATCAGAGGATCGGAAGGCACGTCGAAGGGCAATCGGGTCAGCACCACCACGGATAACGCCTCGCCGGGCACGTCCACGCCTTCCCAGAAGGCGCGCGTACCGAAGAGAACGGCTTGAGGGTCGGTCTTGAAGGTTTCCAGCAGGGCATTGGACGAGGCGCCTTGCCCTTGTTCGTAGAGATTGACACCCAAATCCTGCAATTGTGGCCCCAGGCTGCGGGCGGTTTTTTTCAATTGGGCGTAGGAGGTAAAGAGAACCAGCATACGGCCATAGGTCACCCCGACCAGGTCCAGCAAGGCTCGGTTGAGCGCTGCCTGAAATCCCTGCTGGTTGGGCTCGGGGATATCCGTAGGGACGAAGAGCAGGGTGGCGTTTTCGTAATCGAAGGGAGAACCAAGCGCCAGGGTGTGCGCCTCGTCGGCGTTCAGCACCTGGCGGATATAATCGAAGCGGTGTTGCGTGGTCAGGGTGGCTGAGGTCAGCACCACGCTGTTTTTTTCGTGCCACAAATGTTTTTCGACCAGCTCGCCGACATGCAAAGGGGCGGCGTGCAAAGAAAGCGCGTTGCGGGTGGAGATTTCAACCCAATACACCATGTTTTTTTGTGGCTCGAAGATAACGCCGTTGAGCGCCTGCCATACGTCTTCTAACTGGCGATACATGTTGTCGAAGTCGTTCAACAGGTCGGCGCTCTCTTCGTACCCGTTTTCGTATAGCCTTGAAAGAAATTGGCGAATGTCCTTGAAAAGAGCGAAGACCAGGCGGAAGGTCTCGTGTGTTTGCTCCCAGGCGATCTCCACTGCGCCCCACTCGGGCTGGGTGCGCGTGGCGGGCAGAATGCGCTCTTGGTAGGCGTAGCGGCTGGGCGGACGCCCTTCGCGCTGCCGCAAGATGAATTCGTTTAGCGTAGCGAAGAAGTCCAGCCCGTAGGATTTCAGACGGAAGAGGGAATCGTTGGCCCGTTGTACCAGTGATTCCAGGCCGGCGAAGTCGGAGGGGGGGAGAATGGACAAGGCGACCTTGAGGATACGGTGCAAGACCCCCTCCCGCAGGCCGCCGGCCTCGCGCAGCGCGCGCTCGAAGTCGTGGCGGGTGA
>WGAD01000078.1 GCA_015489255.1 Anaerolineales bacterium
AGGAGGCCCTCAGCGTGCTGGAACAGGTCATGCGCAACCCCATTCGGGACGAAGACCTGCCCTCCATGAGGCAAAGCGTCCTTTCTCGGGTCAGCCTGGCCTTTCCGGAGGAGCAGGCGCGCATCGTTTCGGAACTGGTGCAAGCCTTTGTGACGGCTAACCGCCTGTTCAGCGCCGAGGAAACGGAAAACGCCCGTCAGGCGGCCCGCGAGGCCGTGGAACCGGTGGTTCGGCGCTATGTGGCCGGTGAAATTGTCATTCAGCGGGGCGAGATCATTACGCCGGAGGCGCTGGAAGCCCTGCAAGAAATGGGGCTGGTCGGCACGGTCGATGTGCAGGTCTTCTACATGGGCGGGGCGGCATTGACAGCCGCCTTGATGGTGCTGCTGGGGTTGTATCTCTTGCAGAAGCGCCCGCCCTGGGTTTTGCATTGGCAGCAGACCTGGAGCATTTTGCTGCTCTATTTGGCCTTCCTGCTCACCATCCGCTGGCTGACGCCCGGGCACGCCGTCTTGCCGTATGTGTTTCCGCTGGCGGCCTTTGCCGTCCTTTTGCAGGCCTTGTTTGGCCTGTCGGCTGCGCTCTTCTTGAGCCTGCCGCTGGCCTTGCTGGCGGCGTACAACGTGCCCGGAATGCTGAATCTGACGGCTTTTTATCTTTTCACCGGCTTGGGCGGAGCGCTGGCCCTGGGGCGCGCACGTCGTGTCAGCGCCTATTTGCGAGCGGGGTTGCTCATTGGTCTGTTGGGGTTGGCTGCGGTGCTGGCTTTCCGTGTCCCTTTTCTGCCGCTGGATTGGGGCGGCTTGCTGATGCTGGTGGGGGCAGCCATGTTCAACGGATTGGCTTCGGCGGGGCTGGCCTTTCTGTTGCAATATTTCCTGGGCCTGTGGCTGAACCTGCCCACCCATATCCATTTGCTGGAATACGCCCGCCCCGATATGCCCTTGTTGCAGCGGCTGCTGCACAAGGCGCCGGGCACCTATCAGCATAGTTTGCAGGTCGCCAACCTGGTGGAACAGGCTGCCGAAGCCATTGGCGCGGATGCGCTGCTGGCGCGGGTGGGAGCGTTGTATCACGATATTGGCAAAACGGAAAACCCGGGCTTTTTCATTGAAAATCAACTGGGGCGGGAGCTGGACACTCACGATGATATGGATGCCTACCAGGTGGCCGCCGCCATCATCCGCCATGTGACGGACGGGCTGGCGTTGGCCCGCCGCCATCGTTTGCCGGGGCGTATTCAGGATTTCATCCGTGAACACCACGGCACCATGCTGACCCGCTATCAGTATCATCAGGCGGTGGAGGCCGCTGGCGGCGATCCGCAGCAGGTGGATGAGAGCCGCTTCCGCTACCCTGGGCCGCGGCCACGTTCCCGCGAGACGGCGCTCCTGATGCTGGCGGACGGTGTCGAGGCCCGCGTGCGGGCCATGCGTCCCGATTCGCCGGAGGCGCTGCAAGCGATTGTGCACGAAGCCTTTGACTTCGTCCGCGAGGCTGGGCAATTGGACGAGGCGCCGCTGACCATGCGCGAGCTGGCGCTCGTTGAGCAAAAGTTCTTGGATGTGCTGCGCGGCACGTACCATCCGCGGGTGCGGTATCCACAGGAGGAAGCGGCATGAAGGTGTACCTGGAAATGGAGACCGCCGTCGCGGACGTGACGGCGGAACAGTTGCGGGCGGCGGTTTTACATACCCTGCAACAGGAGGGGGCGCCGTCCGAGGCGGCGATCAGCCTGGTGTTGACCGACGACCAGCGCCTGCGGGCTTTGAATTCGGCGTATCGGCAGGTGGACAAGCCGACGGACGTGCTTTCTTTTGAGGCCGATGTGCGCGATCCGGAGACGGGCGACTGGTTCCTGGGGGATGTGATCATTTCCGTTCCGCGTGCCGTGGCGCAGGCGGCGCGCGCTGGGCATCCTCTGGAGGCCGAATTGCTGCTACTGGCGATCCACGGCGCTTTGCATTTGTTAGGCTACGACCATGCCGCCCCAGAAGAAAAGGCGCAGATGTGGGACGCCCAACGACGTGCTTTGCAGCCTTTTGGCTTGCAGAATATGAACATCAACGATACATGAGAAACTTCTTGCGCGCGCGTTGGCGGGCTTTTGGGTATGCTTTTCAAGGGTGGGCGTATGTCTTGCGTACCCAGCGCAACGCCTGGATCCATGCCGTCGCCAGCGTGGCGGTGTTTGCCCTGGCTGGCTGGCTGCACTTGGGGCGGCTGGAATGGGCGTTGCTGATTTTTGCGGTGGCCATGGTGTGGACGGCGGAATTTATCAACACAGCTTTAGAGGCCATTGTGGACCTGGCAAGCCCGGCACAGCATCCTTTGGCGAAGGTGGGCAAGGATGTGGGCGCAGCGGCGGTGCTGATCGCGGCTTTGGCCGCCCTGCTGATCGGGTTGTTGGTCTTTTTACCGCCGCTGCTGGCCATCTTGCGGGGCTGATTTATCGGTGCAGCAGCCATCCGCGGGGATAATGATTTTTCAGCCGGTTGCCGACCTGTTTTCCCCAGCCCAGCGGGAACCCGTCGGCACAGATCAGCGTCCAGCCACGGGCGGCCTGGCGAGGCAGGACTTCGCCGCGCAAGTAGGCCTGCAATGGAGGGGAATTGGCGGGCAGGTCGCAAACCCGTTGTGCCTGATCGGCGCGCAGCCACAGAGCCAGCGGATGCGCCGGTTCGAAGCGGTCTTTTTTGAATGTCCCCAGCCATACCCCGGGGTGCAAAACGCGCAATCCGCGCAGGGTGGGGCGAATGGGCGGTGTCAGGT
>WGAD01000079.1 GCA_015489255.1 Anaerolineales bacterium
AGATTATAGCATGAGGAAGAAAAGCCCATCACAAAAAAGTGATGGGCTTTGCGGGTGTCAGTCGTTGGTGACCAGGACGGTTTCGCGCAAGAAAGATTGCAACCGCCCGCTGCGGCGTTTGACAACGATGACGGTGACATCGAGGTTGTCGACGATCTTTTCG
This sequence comes from Anaerolineales bacterium, assembly GCA_015489255.1. Classification (GTDB taxonomy): domain Bacteria; phylum Chloroflexota; class Anaerolineae; order Anaerolineales; family Villigracilaceae; genus S143-42. The sequence goes on from WGAD01000079.1 coordinate 164, forward strand.
ATCGTGTTGCCAACCAGCAGGCGTCGGAAGATGGGTTCGTTGGTCGCGCCAATGACCACCAGGTCGGCGGCCGGGTGGTTTTCATCGCCCCGGGCCTGGTCGACGATGGCCTCGGCTACGTTATCGGCCTGGATGATGCGCTGCTCCAGGTTTTCGTAATCTAGCGATTCAACGATATCGCGCATGATTTTGTTGGCGTGGGCTTCGCCGCGTTCACCCGAACCCTGCGGGGTGACGAAGAGCAAGATCACCTTGGGTTGGGCGCCTTCTTCCTGACGCGCCATGCTGACCGCGATTTGTGCGGCGCGGCGGCTGTTCGGCCCGCCGCCGACCGGCACGAGCACGGTTTTCAGCGGGCGGAAGGGACGGTAGCGCACCAAAAGGGTATCGGTTGGCGGGTTTTCCATCAGCGGATCGATGACAGAGCCAAATTTGTATCCCGAGGAATGGGTGTGCCCGGGCCAGCCGATGACCAGCAGGTCGGCGGCGTTTTCGTGGACGGTCTTGCGGATAGATTCGGCGGCTTTGCGCCCCAGCCGCAGGACGGTATGCACGGGCACGTCCAGCTGCTTGGCTTCCTCGATGACTGCTTCCAGGTAAGGGCGGCCTTCCTTGAGCAGGGTGCGGCCTTCGCCCAGGGTGAGCTGCGGCGGCACCTGGATGACGTGCAAGGCCAGCACTTCGCCGTCGTGATCGCGCGCCAGCACGGCGCTGATCTTGCCCAGGATGTGGCCGCGTTCGATGGTATCTACCGGCACAACGACGGAATAGTTTTTGCTGACCAGGACCTCTTCTTGCAAGATCTCTTTGGGCTTTTCCAGCTGTTCCACGCGGGAAAAATGCCCGTAGTAGAGCAGCAGGCCGAGCACCACCCAGCCGATGGCAAAGTACCAGGCGATGGGGCTGAGATGGAAGAGTGTGGTCGCCAGCAAGCCGTTGAGAGCGATGGCGATCAGCGGAGTGACGGGCATCCACGGGACTTTGAAGCCGCGGTCCAGTTCCGGCATTTTCTTGCGCAGGGCCATTACGGTGACGTTGACTTGCAAGAAGAGCACCAGGAACATGATATCCGCTGCAGCGGCCACATCTTCAATGGGCAGCAGCCAGGCCATGAGCAAGATCAAAGTGCCGGAAATGATCACCGCCCAGCGGGGGGTATGCGTCTTGGGGTCGATAACGGCCAGCGCAGCCGGCAGGTTGTGGTCGCGGGCCATGGCAAACGAGACGCGGGAAGAAGAATAGGTGGTGGCGTTGAGCGCAGACATGGTTGAGACCAGGCCGCTCAGCAAAAGGACAATGCCACCGACGCCAAAGGGGAAGGTTTGCTGCGCCACATCTACGATGGCAATCTCTTTTTGCTGCCCTAAATACTGCCAAACCGGCACACCCTCGGGCGGGGTCGTGGCGCCCAGCGCGGTAATGCTGACCAGCAGATAAATGCCGACGGCGATGATGATGGAGTAAATGATCGCCCGCGGTACGTTGCGTTTGGGATCGATGGCCTCTTCGCCGGATTGGGCGATGATCTCGTAGCCCTCAAAGGCGATGAAGGTCAACCCCATGGCGGAAAAAACGCCCAGCCAGCCGTTGGGCATGAAATCGGTGGTGAATTTTTCTACCCAAACGCCGGAACGGAACATGGAGATCATGCCAAAGAGCACAAACAACCCCAAGATGACGATCTTCGTCATGGTGACGATGTTGCCAACCGTGCCGGTTTCGGATGCACCGCGGTAGTTGATATAGGTAAAGAGCACGATGATCATGGTCATGAAGGCCATGGTCAGTTGCTCAATGCTCAAGCCAAACATGGGCAAGTGGGCGTACTCGACCCAGATCTCGGCGGCAAAGCGGCCAAAACCCAGCCCGTAGAGCGACCCAGCGGCGGCATGGGCAAACCAGGACATCCAGCCGGAAAGATAACCGTTGGCGCCGCCCAAGCCTTCCTTGACCCACAAATAACCGCCGCCGGCTTCGGGGAAAGCAGACCCCAGTTCGGCATACGAGAGCGCGGTAAAAGAGGTGACGATGCCATTAAGCAAAAAAACCAACACCAGGGCAGGCCCGGCTACTCCGGCTGCGATGCCCGTCAGGACGAAGATGCCGGCGCCGATCATGCCGCCGACCCCGATCATGGTGATCGTGAAGAGTCCCAGGTCACGACTTAGCGTAATTTCTTCATGTCTTGCCATTGTGCCTCCTGATAAAAGAACGTTCGGATTGTACATCGTTTTTGTCCGGGGGGGAAGGGCGTTTGGATGCTCGTTCTCGCCCAGCAGGCGCCTGAGGTTCGCCGGCGTTTTCTTTTTTCTTTACCTGCCTCTTGCTTGCGCCCCCTGGGGTTTTGGCATAAGATAAGCGCATGGATGAACGAATCTGGCGCTGGCCGCAGGTGAACCGTTCTGCCGTGGTGGCGACGGTGGTCAGCACTTTGTTGCTGATTGTGGACTTCTATCGGCCCGCAGGACGCAACGAAGAACTGGAGCGGATGCTCCTCTTTTTTGTGGTGCCTGCGCTCGTCATTGTGCTGGGGTTGCGGCAACCACTGGGCAAGTATGGCTTCCGCCTGGGTAACTGGCGTTTGGGCCTCCCGCTGACGGTGGCCGCTGCGGCGGCCCTGACCCCGATCATCGTCTGGGTGATGCGCGGTTCGGCGCAGATGAGCGCTTACTATGCCCATCTTGTCGCCGGGCTGCCCTGGAACACCTTTTTGCAACTCTTCGGCTGGGAGTTCACCTTTCGCGGCTGGCTGCTGTTCGCTTACCTGGAGGCCTATGGCGAAGATGCCTTGTGGTTGCAGGCGGCGCCGTTTGCGCTGGCGCACCTGGCGAAACCACAGCTGGAGACCTTGACGACGATCTTCGGCGGTTTCGCTTTTGGCTGGCTGGCCTGGCGCAGTGAATCTTTTCTCTATCCGTTTCTGATACACTGGTATTTGTTTACGCTGGTGGTCTGGCTATCTTGAGAGGGAGCGCCATGCGCGAGGTCTTCCGTTGTGCCATTGGGTTTGTGCTTGGGATGCTGGTGGCCGGGGTCATCTGGCTGACGGCGCGGGAGCGTCCCGGTGTGCCGGTGGAACTGCGCCCGGCGCCTACGCCCTGGGGCGTGACGGTGCATGTGGTGGGAGCGGTGGCAACGCCGGGCGTCTATTCCCTACCAGAGGGCGCGCGGGTGGCGGATGCCATCGCCGCCGCCGGCGGGTTGTTGACCACTGCGGATGAGGCGGCGCTCAATCTGGCGGCCCGCCTGGAAGACGGCCAGCAGGTTATCGTCTTCAGCCGGGCAGAATTTACCGGACACTCGCGGTTGGACATCAACCGGGCAACGGTAGACCAGCTGGACACCCTGCCCGGCCTTTCACGGGCGGCAGCGGAGAACATCGTTGCCTATCGGCAGGTGAACGGTTTTTTCCTTTCGGTGGAAGATTTGCTGGAGGTGCCCGGTATTGGCCCAGCCACGCTGGATTCCATCCGCGACTGGATCACCGTTGAACCTTGAAGCGGCAAGGAGAAAAACGCATGTTCGATCACTTTGATGTTCTGGCCCCCGTGTACGAGCGGCTGATTTCACCGCCCGATCGGGAGACCATGCGCCGATATTTGCAGCCCGCGCCCGAGATGAATTTGCTGGATGTCGGCGGCGGGACGGGGCGGGTGGCGCAAGTCCTGCGGGACGATTTTGCTTCTATCGTCATCGCCGATTTGTCCGCAGGCATGTTGAAACAGGCCCGCGCGCGCGGGTTGGATTGCGTTTGGGCGCAGAGCGAGCGCCTGCCCTTTTCTGCCGCTTTCGACCGCGTCTTGATGGTGGATGCCTTTCACCACGTGATTGAACAGGCGGAAACCGCCCGCGACATGTTCCGGGCGCTGAAGCCGGGCGGCTTGTTGGTCATTCAAGAGCCGGATATCCACCGCTGGGTGGTGAAACTGATCGCCGTGCTGGAGAAAATGGCGTTGATGCGCAGCCACTTTATGGCTGCCGAGGCGATTGGCGCGTTGTTTGCCGGTTTGCCCGCCGAGGTGCGCTGGTATCGTGAAGGTCACCAGGCCTGGGTGCTCGTCCGCCGTTTGCCCGAAGAACAAGGAGCGCAAGATGCCCGTATTTCCCTCTGAAGATTGGCTGCAAGCCCTGTGTCGCAAACTGAATGACGATGCGCAATACGCTCGCATCGCCGCCCGCTGGGAAGGCGATTTGGCCTTCATCGTCGAGCCGGAAGGCCCATTGACGGAGCGCCTCGTGTACTATCTGGATCTCTGGCATGGAACCTGCCGCCGCGCCGCTGCCTACAAGGGGCTGGACGAGGTGCAGCCAGCCTTTTTGTTGCAGGCCGGGTATGGCAACTTTGCCCGCATCTTGCAAGGGGATCTCGACCCCATGCAAGCCATGCTGACGCGCAAATTGCACGTGAAGGGCAACATGGCGGTGATGATGCGCAATGTGCCCACCGTGCTGGACTTTGTCCGCTGCGCCCGCGAAGTAACCGACGACATCTTGCGGTGACCGCCATGCAACCCGTTCTAAAGATCGATCTTGCAACCCGAGAAAGCCGTCCCTGGGAGATCCCCGCCGACTGGCAGCGGGATTTTCTCGGCGGATCGGCGCTGGCCGCCCGCCTGCTGTATGAACACCTCACGCCTGACCTCGATCCGCTTTCGCCCGCCGCCCCGTTGCTGTTCCTGACTGGCCCGCTTACCGGAACCTCTGGCCCGGCGGTCGGGCGGTTTGTCGTTTGCGGCAAGTCGCCGGCCACTGGTTTGTGGGCAGAGTCCAATGCCGGCGGCTTTTGGGGTGTGGCGCTGCGAAAAGCCGGCTACGATGGTTTGTGGATCACCGGCCAGTCTGAAAAACCACTGTATTTGCTGGTGACCTCGGAAGGGGTGACCTTCCACGATGGCCGGATGGTTTGGGGACTGGACACATACGAAACCCAGGAGGCGCTCCGCGAATGGCATCCCCTGCCGGGTTTACGGGTAGCGACGATTGGCCGGGCTGGCGAGATCGGCGTACGCTTCGCTGGCATCTTTTGCGATCATGGCCGCACGGCGGGGCGCACCGGTCTGGGGGCAGTGATGGGCGCCAAACGGCTGAAAGCCATTGCCGTGCAAGGGGACAAGGCGTTGCCGCTGTACGACCCAACGGCCTACGGAGCGGCTCGCTCGCAGGCCAACCGCGCGCTCAAAAACCAGCCGATGACCCAAGTGCTGCGCGATTTGGGGTCAGCCGGTGGCGCAGAATACTTCGATTACCTGGGCGAAATGCCCAAGCGCTACTTCAGCCTGGGCGCGCTGGAAGGGGCGGAAAACATTTCTGGCGCCAGCGTGGCCGAAACCATTTTGGTGGGCAAAAGCGCTTGCCACAGCTGCGTGATCGCTTGCGGCCGGGTGGTCGACCTGGGTGACGGCACAAAGCGCAAAGGCCCGGAGTACGAAACCCTGGTCGGGTTTGGCCCCAACCTGGGGTTTACCGATCCTGTCTTTGCCGCCCGCATGGGGGAGATCTGCGATCGCTATGGCATGGATGTCATCAGTGCCAGCGGCGTGATCGGCCTGGTCTTCAAACTCTACGAGATGGGCAAAATCAGCGTCCAAGACCTGGACGGCTTGCAAGCGGAATGGGGAAACGAACACGCTGTAGAAGTCTTGCTGCACGAGATCGGCGCCGGGCGCAAACTGGGCGCTTTGCTGGGGCAGGGCAGCCTGGCTGTGGCCCGGCATTTTGGCGCCGAAGAAGCGGCGGTACAGGTCAACGGCCTGGAACTGCCCTACCACGATCCGCGCGGTGCCTCGGGCATGGCGCTGGTGTATGCCACCTCGCCGCGCGGCGCCTGTCATAACAAATCTGATTATTTCCTGGTGGATATTGGGCAAGCCGAAGAGGAGATTGGCCTGGCGTATTTCGACCGCCATGCCGGCGCGGAGAAAGCGGCCAATGTTGCCCGTCATCAGGACTGGCGTAGCCTGTTCGATGCCCTGGTGATGTGCCATTTTGCCAGTGTGCCAGCCGAAACCATCCGCACCTTGGTCAACCTGGCGACGGGGCGCGATTACAGCCTGGAAGACCTGTTGCAAATAGGCGCGCGCGCCTTCCAGCTGAAGCGCGTCATCAACCACCGGCTGGGGCTGACCGGCAAAAACGATCGCCTGCCAGAGGCGATCTTGCAGCCGCTGAAAGAAGGGGGCGCGGCGGGATACGTCATCCCCTTTGCGGATATGCTGGCCGCCTATTACCGCGTCCGAGACTGGGACCCGGATTCAGGCCGCCCGCGGGCGGCGCGTCTGGAAGCGCTGGGCCTGGGCGAAACCATCCCCTCATTGTGGACAAATCAAACTGGAGAGAAGGCATGAAACTTGTCACCGTTGCTGAAATGATCGCCATCGAAAAACAGGCCAATGAAAACGGTCTTTCTTATGCCGCCATGATGGAAAATGCAGGCCAGGGGTTGGCCGACGTCATCGTGCAGACCTTTGCCCCCGGGCAGGACGATGTCCTCTTCGCCTTTGGCCTGGTGGGAGCGGGGAACAACGGCGGCGATGCGCTGGTTGCGCTGACTTCCCTGGCGGAGCAGGGTTGGCGGAGCTGCGCCTATTTGGTGCGCCGTCAACCCGATGCACTGGTGGAACGGCTGGCAGCGGCAGGCGGCGAGGTGGTGAGGCTGGACGATGACCCGTCCTTCGAATCCTTGACCGAATGCCTGGAGACGGCGGATGTGGTGCTGGAT
>WGAD01000080.1 GCA_015489255.1 Anaerolineales bacterium
GCCGTCGACAAACTACACCAAAGCGATGAATGGCTGGTGCTCGATGAGGCCCCGGGCGCTGCTGGTCATTTAACCTGGCGGTCTTTCCTCAGCATCAGCCTGTTCCTGGGATTGATCGGGCTGTCTTTGGCCGGTTTGCCAGTGCATCTGTCCGCCTTGTCTATGGCGTTGTTTGCGCTGCTGGCGAATCTGATCCCGTTGGAAAAACTGTACCGCGCCATCGACTGGCGGGTGATCTTCTTCCTCAGCGGGATGTATGCCGTCGGCAAAGGCATGGTGCACACGGGACTGGTGGCCCATGCCGGCGATTGGCTGGTCGGGTGGCTTCCCCACCCTTCTTTGCTGGCCCTGGCCAGCGTGGGGTTCTGGGCGGCAACCCTGCTCACACAATTTATGGGCAGCCAGGCCACAGCCTTCGTCATTGGCCCGGTGATGATTGCTGCCGCCATCCGCACCGGCGTACCCACGCAGCCCGTTGCCCTGGCGACCGCCATCGGCTGCTCGACCTCGTTCTTGACGGCTATCTCTCATCCGGTGAATTTGATTATGATCACGCCGGGCAACTACCACTTCCAGGACTTCCCCCGCCTGGGCAGCGGCTTGTTGCTGCTCACGTTTTTCACCTTGCTGATCGGTTTGCGCCTCTTCTGGGGCGCCTAACACAAAAAATCCCCGCCGATTTAGCGGGGATTTTTTGTCCTGGTTTGTGCCAGGTTTTAGCTAATCTTGGGGGCGGGCGCCTTAGAGCGACGGATAGCCCAACCGAGGGCAGCCGTCAGCAAGAGCGCGGCCAGCCAGATGATGGCCTTCGTCCCGCCGCTGGCATCGCTGAACTGCACCACGATGGGAGCGATGATCACAGCCACCAGGTTGACCACCTTGATCATCGGGTTCAGCGCCGGGCCGGCGGTATCCTTGAAGGGATCGCCCACCGTGTCGCCGACAACAGCGGCTTTGTGGCGCTCGGAGCCTTTCCCGGTGTTGTTGGCCGGATCCGAAGGTTCGTCTTCGATCAGTTTCTTGGCGTTGTCCCAGGCGCCGCCGGAGTTGTTCAGGTACACGGCCAGCAGCTGACCAGACAAGATGATGCCTGCCAGGAAGCCGCCCAGGGCTTCCACCCCCAGGAGCAAACCGACCAGCATCGGCGTCAGGATGCCCAACAACGCCAGGCTGACGAGTTCTTTCTGGGCGGCAGTGGTCGAGATCGCCACGGCCTTGCTGTAGTCCGGTTTGACTTTGCCTTCCAGCACGCCGAGTTTGAACTGGCGGCGAACTTCCTGGACGATCAGCGCTGCGGCGCGGCTGACGGCCTGGATGGCGAAGGAGGAGAACAGCCAGGGCAGAGCGCCGCCGATCAACATGCCGACGAACACCTGCGGGATATCCACGCGAATACCAACCGCCTGGATCTGCTCCGCCAGTGGAATGCCAAGCGAAGCCTGCGCCCGGCTGACGTCCACCAGATAAGAGCCGAAAAGGGAAACGGCGGCAATCACAGCAGAGCCGATCGCCACGCCTTTGGTAATGGCTTTGGTCGTATTGCCGACAGCATCCAGATCGGCCATGATTTGCTGGGCGGCTTCCAGTTCTGGGGTCTTTTCACCCGACCAAGCCATTTCGCCGATGCCGTTGGCGTTGTCGGCAATGGGGCCGAAGGAGTCCATCGCCACGTTGTTGCCGGTCAGGGTCAACATGCCGATGCCCGTCATCGCCACGCCATACAGCACAAAGGTGGCGCGCTGGGCCGGCTCCACGCCCGGGATAGAGCCAAAGATCAGGATGGACGCCACAATGGTAATGGCGATGACGATAACCGCCCATACCGAGGACTCAAAACCGACCGAAGTTCCCTGCAAAATCAGGGTAGCAGAACCGGTATCGGCTGAGTCGCGGATTTCTTTCACCGGGCGTTGGTGGGTGCCGGTAAAGTATTCGGTCAGCCGGTCGATGGAGATCGCCAGCAGCACCCCCACGGTGACCGCCATCGGCGTGCGCCACCAGCCGCCGGGCAGGGGCTCAGCGGGCATTAGTCCCAGGTAAATGTAACCAGCCAGGAAGAAGAGCACGGTAGAGATCGCCGCCGAGGAAAGAAAGCCGTGGAAGATCGCGTCCAGCGCATCGTTGCCTTCTTTGCCTTCGCCGCCTTTCACCGCGTAAGTGCCGACGATAGAAGACAGCACGCCAATGCCGCGCACCATCAGGGGGAAGATGATCCATTCCAGGTGCCCGGTGATGTGCCACAGGGCCAGGGCCAGGATCAAACCGGAGACGATGGTCACCTCGTAAGATTCAAAGATATCCGCTGCCATACCGGCGCAGTCGCCGACGTTGTCGCCAACCAGGTCGGCGATGACGGCCGGGTTGCGCGGATCATCCTCGGGGATGCCGGCTTCTACCTTACCGACCAGATCGGCGCCGACGTCCGCCGCCTTGGTGTAAATGCCGCCGCCGACGCGCATGAACAGGGCCAGCAGCGTGCCGCCGAAGCCGAAGCCCAGGAGGGCGTCCGGCGCGGCAATCCCCATGACAATGAAGATCAAGGTGCCGCCCAGCAGACCCAGGCCATCCGTCAGCATACCGGTAATGGTGCCCGCGCGGTAGGCGATGCGCAGGGCGTCGCTAAAGGAGCGGCGGGACGCTGCGGCCACGCGCACATTGCCCTGCACCGCCATGCGCATACCGATCTGCCCAACCGCCAGCGAGAAGGAAGCGCCCATGATGAAGGCGACCGCGCGGGCAATGCCGATCAGCAGGCGCACCTGGCTATCGGACATCCCTGCGAAGCGTTCCAACGCTTCCGGCGTCGGCGGGACGATATAGACCGACAGGAACAAGGCGATGGTGAGCACAACAATAAGCGGCAAAATTGCCTTCAATTGCCGCTTCAGGTAGGCGTCGGCGCCATCGCGAATTGCGCTCCACACCTCAATCATTTTCTCGGTGCCCATGTCCTCGCGCATGATCTCCTTGCGAAGGTACAGCGCGTAGAGCAACCCGAGAATGGCTACGCCAAACACAGCCCAAATGGCGTAGGCCTCGAACGGTTGCAAGCCCATGTGATACATTTGAAGAGTATCCTCCGGTGAAAAATTTTTCCCTGGCACACAAATGCCAAAAAGTGAAATAATTCTACAGGCCTCAATGGGATGTGTCAAGTAGAGATTTAATTAAACATATTAATCGCTCCACGGTTTCTGCACCAGAGGCAACCATACGAAAAAATCCCATCCTTGCAGTATTGTTAGTGTTGAGTTAAAATCTGCCCTCTGGCTTGACTTTTACCGCCCCGCTGTTGTATAGTGATACACGGTTCATCGGAAGGCACTGTCGCACAATAGACCGTGCCTTTTTGTTGCGCCTGCATCGCCCTTGAATTGGGGTTGCATTCTCAAGAAAAAGGATGTATCCTGAACCATAAGGAGTTTAAAATTTAACGGCTATGGATTTTGAACAATTGGCAATGGTGAACGAACAAGAAAAAGAGCACCCTGCCTTGGCGCGCCTGGTTGACTTGGGGCGCAAAAAAGGCTTTGTTACCATTGATGACATCATTAAGTTCTTCCCCGATGCAGAACAAGACATCGATCAACTGGAAGAAGCGTTTGCGGCCCTCTTGAGCGCTGGGGTGACTTTCGTCGAAGAACCGACCGCTGCCGTCGTCAGCACAACCGACGAGCCAATGGAAGAAGAACTGGAAGAGCTCGAAGAAGAGACGGAAGCCAGCGCGCCAGAGGAAGATGACGACTACCTGGCAAACATCGATACCAAAGACACCATCGGCCTGTACCTGAAAGAAGTCAGCCGGGTGCCGTTGTTGACCGCCGAAGAAGAGGTAGAGCTTGCCAAGCGCATCGAACGCGGCCGTGAGGCACGCGCCGAATTGGCGCGCGGCGGCATTTCTCCGGAACGGCGGGCCGAACTGCGTCGCCTGATTGAAGACGGCTGGGCAGCCCGCGAGCATCTGGTGACCGCCAACTCCCGCCTGGTGATCAGCGTCGCCAAAAAGTACATGGGGCGCGGCGTCCCCTTTCTCGACCTGATCCAAGAGGGCAACATTGGCCTGATTCGGGCGACCAAAAAATTCGACTACCGCCGTGGCCACAAATTCAGTACCTACGCCACCTGGTGGATTCGGCAGGCTGTCACCCGTGCCATTGCCGGATCAGGGGCGCACCATCCGCGTGCCCGTTCACATGGGCGACCAGATCAACAAGCTTTTGCGCGTCCAGCATCAGCTAACGCAAAAATTGGGGCGCAAGCCCACCATCGAGGAACTCGCCGAGGAGCTGCAAGTCCCCCCTAAGAAGGTGGACAATATGATGCAGGTCGCCCGTCGCCCGCTGTCCCTTGAAATGCCCACCGACGACGAAGAAGACTCCGTCCTCGGCGACTTTATCGAAGATAAAGACGCCCCGCCGCCCGATGATGTGGCGACGTACAACCTTCTGCGCGAGCACCTGAATGAAATCCTCGAGCAACTCCCGCCGCGGGAAGTCCGCATCTTGCAACTGCGCTACGGCCTGCTGGACGGCCAGGTGTACACCCTGGAAGAGGTCGGGCGCAAAATGGGCGTCACCCGCGAGCGCGTGCGTCAGATAGAAGCCCAGGCGCTCAGCCGACTGCGGCATCCGAACATTCGGCGCAAACTGCGCGATTATCTCGGCAATTGAACGTCAGCGCCACAGGCCCGCACAGGGCCTGTTTTTTCTTTGCAATCGATGGCGCACAAAACAAGCAGATTAACCAGCCTCTTACTGCTTGAGCAGCTCCGAGAGGTGTATCGAAACCCATCCGGCGCAAAAATGGGCTGTGAGCGCCATATCTGCACAATTAGCGTTTTTGCCGCCTCATGGTTGCCACCGCCTTAAACAACTTTGATGAACACCCATAATTGGGGTTACAATACACGGGGATACGGGAAGGAATCCATTGCTTGCTTCTTGAGGAGATGACACGATGAAACGACGTTTGTTTGCCTTCATGGTCTTGTTCGCTCTGGCGCTGGCCGTCACCGCCTGTGCGTCGGCGACGGAAGGGGAAGAAAGCCCCACCCCGGCGCCGGTGACGCCAGCTGACATCGTCCTGCCGCCGACGGAGACCGCTGCCGCGCCTTCTCCAGCGCCCGCCACGGCAACGGCGACGGGCACGGCGGCAGCAGCCGCCCGCAGCGGAACCTCGTTGTCGGTGGCCCATAACGATTGGTTCGCCACCGCAGGCACCTGCATCGTCTGCCACCAATTTCTCATCGACAGCACCGGAAGGGATGTCTCACCGGCCAATTACTGGCGTGCCAGCATGATGGCAAACGCGGCCCGCGATCCCTACTACCTCGCCAGCGTCAGCAGCGAACTGGTGATCAGCCCACAATATGCCGAGGCCATCGAAAACAAATGCTCTATCTGCCACATGCCGATGGCGCATTTCACCGATGAATGGCAGGGCGAAAAAAGCGTCATGTTTGGCGAAGATGGATACCTCTCTCCCGACCATCCACTCTATCCGCTGGCAAGGGATGGCGTCTCCTGCGCCGTCTGCCACCAGATTCCGCCCAACGAAGAAGAAGAAAAGAACAGCGGCAACCTGGCCTTTGACATGGAAAGCCCTCCCGGGCAGCGTCTCATTTATGGGCCTTTTGCGGTTGGTCCGCGCGGGCAAAACATCATGAGCAGCAGTTCCGGCTTTGTTCCCACCCAAAGCGACCACATGAACACCTCCGCCCTGTGCGCCACCTGCCACGAGCTCTACATTCACTACATCGGTGAAGATGGCGAAATCAGCGAAAACGTCTTCCCGGAACAAACACCTTACTCCGAATGGCTGCATTCCGACTACGCCGGGCAACAAAACTGCCAGGATTGCCACATGGAAGTGGCGGAAGGCAGCGCTCCGCTTTCTAGCATGATGCCCGGGCGAGCCGTCAGCCCGTTTTACGTCCACACCTTTACGGGCAGCAACGTTTTCATGCTCAACCTGTTAGATACCTTCGGCGAAGAGATCGGCGTCGAAGCCGACAGCCAGCACTTTCAAGACGCCGTCGCCCGCACCCTTGACAATTTGCAAAACAACACCGCCAGCCTGAGCATCCTGGCGCCCAGGCAAGAGGATGGCCGGCTGATCTTCGATGTCCAGGTGCAAAATCTGGCCGGGCACAAACTCCCCACCAGTTTCCCTTCGCGGCGCGCCTGGCTGCACGTCACAGTGACCGACGCCAACGGAGAAGTGGTCTTCGAATCAGGCAGCGCTACGCCAGATGGCCGCATCATCGGCAATGACAACGACGATGACCCCACCCGCTACGAACCCCATTACGATGTGATCACCTCTGCCGACCAGGTGCAGATTTACGAAAACATCATGCAAACGGAGGGCGGCCAGGTGACAACCAGCCAAATGCTGGCAGCCGGCTACGTGAAAGACAATCGGCTGCTGCCGACCGGCTTCGACAAAGCGACCGCCGATCCCTTCATCGCCCCGCAGGGCGCAGCTGCCTTGGATGATGACTTCATCGGCGGCGCCGATACGGTCACCTACGAGATCGAAGTGGGCGAGGCCGCCGCACCTCTCACGGTCAGCGTGGAACTGGTGTATCAATCCATCAGTTACCGTTGGGTGCAAAACCTCCTGCAATACAACACCGAAGCCATTCACACCTTTAACACCTACTATCAGGCTTCCTCCAACCTGCCGACCCGCATCGTCCAGCAGGAGGTGCAGGTCCCGTGAGCCGGAGAAAGGGATAGCCGCCACCACATGAAACGCCTCCTTCCCTCCTCCCTGACGCTGTTAACCGGAGGTCTGTTCCTGGCAACCGCCGGAATGGGCCCCCGGCTGTTTTCTCTAGACGGGGATCTGGGCCGCCACCTGACCATCGGGCGCTACATCCTGACCAGCGGCCAGATTCCTCTGCGCGATCTTTTTTCTCACACCATGAGCGGCCAGCCGCTCGTTCCGCACGAATGGCTGGCGCAAGTTATCTTTGCCCTGGGCGAGGGTCGGCTGGGATTGGGCTGGCCGGTGTGGGTCACAGCGTTGGTTATCGCCGCCACTTTTGGCATTGCTGCCCTGGACGCCAACCGTCGGGCCCCTCGCGCTGCCCCATTTTTCACCACCTTGATTACTTTATTATTGGCATCAGTTTCTACTGTGCACTGGCTGGCACGGCCACACATCTTCACCCTGCTGCTGACCGCCTTGTGGGCCTCGCACCTGGAAACCATTTGGCGGCAAAACGCCCGTGCGCCCAAAGATTTGGCCCTGACTGCCCTGCTGATGTTGTTGTGGGTCAACCTGCATGGCGCGTTCATCGTCGGCTTCGTCGTCGGCGGCGCCTACCTCGGCGAGGCTCTGCTCACAAGGGCGCGCGAGCGCAGCCGGAGGCTGTTCGTCCACGCCGGGGTGGCCTTTGGCATCACCTTTCTCAACCCGGCTGGCTGGCGCGTGTGGGATGTGGTTTACCGCTTTTTGAGCAACCGTTACCTGGTGGCGCACACACAAGAATATCAACCGCCCAACTTCCAGCAGGCGGGCTTTTGGCCGTTCCTGGTTTTCCTCGGGGCGCTGCTCTTGCTGAGCGCACGCCGACAAAAAACGCTGCCCTGGCGCTACGCCCTGCTTCTCAGCGGTTGGGCTGTCTTGTCGCTTTACAGCGCCCGCAACATCCCCATCTTGGCCGTGTTGGCCGTCCCCATCCTGGCGGAAGGGTGGCAGCCATTGCCAACTTGGTGGCAAAAAAGGGAAGAGGCCCTGCAAGCCATCGGAGCGGGATTGCGCTTTCAGCCCGGGTGGACGCTGGGCGTTCTGCTATTGGCGTTTTTGGGGTTGAGCAGCGCGCCCGCCCGCGCCTGGTTGCAACATCCGCCGACGCGTTTTCCGGTTGCGGCAACGAACCAGGTGCTGACGCATCCACCCGCCGGAAAAATGTTCAACTATTTCGACTGGGGCGGCTATTTGCTCTATCGCCTGTGGCCGGAACGCCGGGTGTTTATCGATGGGCAGACGGATTTCTACGGGGAAGCGCTGACGAGAGAATACGCCCGCATCATCACCGCTGCGGCGGGATGGGAGACCACGCTTGCCCGCTACAACGTTCAGTGGGTCATCATCCCGCCCGACGTGCCCCTGGCAGCGGCGCTATCCCGGTCTCCCGCCTGGACGCTGACCTGGGAAGATGAAACCGCGCTGATCTTCGTTCAGCGCACCCAACCAGGCGAGTGACCTCAACGCCAGACCGCGTCCAACATCAGGGCAGCGAAGATGAAGAACAAATACATGCTCGAGTAACGATACATCTTCCAGGCCACCCGGTTCCCCGCCTGTTGCCACACCTGCCAGGCCGCCCACAGCAGCCAGGCGCCCAACGCCAGCGCCGCCACCAGGAACAGGCCGCCGGCAAACCCCAGTGCCGGCATGAGCACGGTGAGCAGAACCAGCTCCACGGTGTAAACCAGGATCTGCCAGCGCGTGGCGCGCTC
>WGAD01000081.1 GCA_015489255.1 Anaerolineales bacterium
ATGCCGCCCAGGGTTGGCCCGAGCACGGCGGCCATTTGGGACGAAAAATAATACAGGCCGGTGTAGGCGCCCACCCGGCTTTCGTCGCCGTAATCGTACACCAGGGGCAGGCTGTTGACGTTGACCAGCGCCCAGAAAAAACCGGCCAGCACCAGCACGACCACGAAAGTCGTGGCATCCTGGATCAGGAAATAACCGCCAAAAGTCAACACAAACAGGCCGATCACGCCGCCCCAGATTACCTGGCGTCGACCAAAACGGGTGCCCAGGAAGCCGGCGGGCACGGCAAACGCCATAAAGGACAGGGAGACGGCGCCGGCGTAGAGCGAGGCCTTGCCAGCAGAAACGCCCAGGGTGAAGACGGCAAAAGAAGAGAGACCGGTTTCCAGGGCGTTGAACCCCATGAACCAGAGGAGAATGCTAAGCAAGACGATGATGGCGCGGCGGTCTTCATCTACGAAGAGGGCTTTCAGGTCTTCCAGAACGCTGCTCTGTTGCGGCGGCGCTCCGCCCGGCAATTCCTGCGGTTCTTTGACTTTCCAGAGAACGATCGCCAGCGCCACAGCCATGGCGATCGCACCGGCGATGAACGGCGCGCTGCGGCCGAAGGCGTCGAACAGCAAGCCGCCGACGAAATAGGCCAGCAAGGCGCCCAGGCCGCCCATCAGGTTGATGACGCCGTTGGCCTTGCTGCGTTCGTCGGGGGTAAACAGGTCGCCCAGCCAGGCCACAGTAGGGGCGCGGAAGATCGCCATGCCGATGTCGGTAATCAAGATGAAGACCCCGATGGCCAGCACGCTTTGAGCAAAGGGGATGAAAACAAAGCCCAGCAAGGCGATAGGCGCGCCGAGCAAAATCCAGCCTTTGCGGCGGCCAAAGCGGTTCCAGGTGTGGTCGCTGCGCGCGCCGATCCAGGGCGCCAGGAACATATTGAAGAGGTTGTCCCAGGTCATGATGAACAGCGCGAGGCCGGGAGCCAGCCCAAACCCCTGGATATCGGGCAGTGATTTGCCGGCCTCCAGCAGCTGGCGTTCAAATTCCGGGTTGCCGGCCTGAAGAAACAAAGGAATGAACTGATTGAAGATAGGCCACACAATGCTGATGCCAAAAAAGCCGAAACCGATGAGGAACGTGCGTCCCCAGGGAAATTTGCGGGCAGACATAGACATTCTCCTCCTTGAATCAGGGTCAGGGTTGGGTGCGAAAACCGCCGGACTCATTCTTCCGGCGGCTGGTAACCGTGGCGGCGCAGGTATGCCAGGTCTTCTTCCGTCAGGGGGGCGCTGGCGAGCAGGTCTGGGCGGCGTTGCAGGGTGCGCAGCAGGGCTTGCTCTCGCCGCCAGCGGGCGACTTTTCCGTGGTCGCCAGAGAGAAGCACCTCGGGCACGGGCCAGCCGCGGAACACCGGGGGGCGGGTGTAGTGAGGGTGTTCCAGCAACCCCGAAGCGTGTGAATCGTTGCGGGCGCCGTCGGGGGCGCCCAGCACGCCCGGGATCAGGCGGGAGACGGCATCCACGATCAGCAGCGCCGGCAGCTCGCCGCCGGTGAGGACAAAATCGCCGATGGAAATCTCGTCGCTGACCAGGTGCTGCCGCACGCGCTCGTCCACGCCCTCATAACGTCCGCACAGCAGTGCGATGTGCCCATAGGCGGCCAGCTCTTCCGCTGTCTTTTGCGTGAAGGTGCGTCCCTGCGGGGTCAGAAGGATGAGTGGGCAGGACGGCGGCTGCCCCAGCACGGCCTCGACGGCGGCAAAGATCGGCTCCGGCTTCATCACCATTCCGCCGCCACCGCCGTAGGGCGTGTCGTCGGTGGTGCGGTGTTTGTCTTGCGTCCAGTCGCGGATGTTGTGCACGCGTACATCGATCAACCCGGCCTGGCGGGCGCGCTTCAAGATGCTGCTGTTGAGGTAAGGGGGAAAGACCTCGGGCAAAACTGTAAAAATATCAAAACGCATGGGGTAATTCTAGCATAACCGCCGCCAGGAGGAGGAGATAAGCGAATGATGAGCCTCATGTCCCTTCTCTTGACGGCCTGCGTGCGGCGGTGTAAGATGACCCCATGTATTTGAAAGGCAGTAACTGGAGCATGAACCGGCGTCGGCGGCGCTCGAACCCTTTTCGGGTGGCTGTTTTGACCTTGTTGGTAGCCGCGGCGGTTTACATTAACCAAATGGTGGTGCCCAATGTGCAGCCGCCCTTTGTGCCCACCCCCACGCCCACGCGCTCGCCGGAATCGTACCTGACGGAGGCCCAGGAGTATTTTTTAGCCGGGAAGCTGCAGCCGGCCATCCAGGCCTATCAGCAGGCGCTGGCCTTGCAGCCGGACAATCCGTCGGTGTATGTGGCCCTGGCGCGGGTGCAGGTTTTTGCCGGGCAATATGAGGCTGCTCTGGAAAATGCAGAAAGCGCCCTGTTGCTGAACCCGAACTATGCCCTGGCGCACGCGGTCCGTGGCTGGGCGCTGGATTTCCTCGGCAGCTACCTGGACGCGGAGGCGGCGGTCAAAAAGGCGCTGGAACTGGACCCGAACAACGCGCTGGCGCACGCCTATTATGCCGAGATCCTCGTCGATCAATACCTGAACAACGTCGGTGGTCTGAACACCATCGAGCTGGCGGCGGAAGAATCGCGCACAGCCCTGGCGCTGGCGCCCGGCAGCCTGGAAGCGCACCGCGCCCGCGGGTATGTGCTGGAAGTGACCAGCAACTACGAACAGGCCATTGCAGAATACCAGGCTGCGTTGGATATCAATCCCAACATTGCCGATCTTTACCTGGCGCTGGGACGCAATTACAGCGCCCTGGGTATCAACGACAAGGCCGTGGATGCGTTTACCCGCGCGATCGCCTTGAACCCCTCCGACCCGATTCCGGCGGTGTACATCTCGCGCGTTTACGGGCGGGTGGGCGAATATGCCAAGGCCGCCCAGTATGCCGAGCAAGCCGTCAAGGCCGACCCCACGCGCGGATCGTATTACGGCAATTGGGGCGTCTGGCTGTATCGTAACTTGCAGTGGCCCGAAGCCGCCGAAAAATTGCAACTGGCAATAGAAGGCGGCCTGACGGAAACCGGAGAACCCATCGAGCCGGTGGAATTGACCAACAACTTGCGCGTGGCGGAATACTATTTCACCTATGCGCTGGTGCTGGCGCGTCTCAACCGCTGCGGCGAGGCGCTGCCGGTTGCGCAGCGCATCCTGACGACCTTGCCAGCGGATGAGATCGCCACCTACAACGCCAACGAAGCCATCCGCCTGTGTAACGAAAACCTGGAAGCCACCCCAGCCGGTACGCCATGATCGTCGAACCGCGCCAACGCCTGTTCTATCGCCCCGATAGCAGCAGCATCTATCGTATTTTCTTGCTGAGCGTGCTGATCCTGCTGGTTGTCTGGTTCACCCGCCAGGTGGAGCAGGGCAGCATTCAACGCCCCTTCGAACCCACGCCCACCGCCACGAGGACGGCGGATTCTTACGTGGCGGAGGGAGATGCCTACTTCACCGCCGGCCAGCTGGATGCGGCCATTCGCGCCTACCAGGACGCCTTGCAGGTCAACCCGGCGGATGCCGAGGTCTGGGCCAAACTGGCGCGCATTCAGACCTATTCCACGGCTTTGTTGACCACCGACCAGGCGCGCAAGGAACGCTTGCAAGAAGCCCTGGCCTCGGCCAACCAGGCGGTGGCCCTGGCGCCAGATAGCAGCAACGCCCACGCCATCCGCGCCTTTGTGCTGGATTGGTACGCCAACCCCATTTATGTCGGCGATGAATACACCGCCTTGCTCACCGAAGCCGAGCAGGAAGTCGTCCGCGCCTTGCAACTGGACAACCAGAACGTGCTGGCCCTGGTCTTCTACGCCGAGATCCTGGCGGATCAGCAAAAATGGGCCCAGGCAGAGCAATATATCTTGCAGGCGCTGGAGCGTGACGATACGCTGATGGACGTGCATCGGGTGTATGCCTTCGTGCTGGAATCTTTGGGGCAGTACAACCAGGCCATCCAGGAATACGACAAGGCCATTGCGCTGGCGCCCAACCTGACCTTTCTTTACTTGCGGGCAGGGGCGAACTATCGCCGCCTGGCCTTCGACAGCCCGCTGGCTTCGGTGCGGGAACAACTGTATTACCAATCGCTGGACTACTTTGCCCAGGCTGCCGCCATCAATGAACGCCTCGGCGTTCAAGACCCGGTGCCCTATCTGGCAATTTCCCGCACCTATTCGCAAATGGGAGAATTCTTCGCCGCTGCGCGCAATGTGCAAAAAGCGCTGAGCTTCGACCCTTCCGACCCGGATGTCTATGGTCAGCTGGGGGTGATTTATTTCAAATCGCGCAATTACGAAGGCTCCATCCCGGCGCTGAAATGTGCGGTGGAAGGCTGTTCGCCGGAAGAATCTTGCGAGGCGCGCGGCGGCTGCGACGAGGGCGACCTGGGCGCCCAGGTGATTGGCCTGCCCCTGACCAATAACACGGTTGTCTATTATTACACCTACATCTCTGTTCTGGCCGCCTTGAGCCGCCCGCAGCAAAATTATTGCCCCAAGGCAATGGAACTTGCCGCCCAGGTACGCGAACTGTATGCCAGCGATCCGGTTATCATTGGCATCATCCAGCCCAGTGAAAACATCTGCGCCTCTTTGCAAGCCGAGACGCCCTGAAAGTATCAGAGTTTTGTTAATCCCCTTCCTTGTAACTTGACGCCCCTTTTGTTGACAAGTATCATAACTCGCGGTTGTTAGCACTTGCAAGTTGCGAGTGCTAAAACGCGACCTTTGTCTGAAATCATACCAATTCCCGCAAACGGAGGATGAAATATGGCAGCAAAACAGTTGGTCTTTTCTGAAGACGCACGCCGCCGCCTGAAGAACGGCATTGATGTGCTGGCGAACGCGGTGGCCACCACCCTGGGGCCCAAGGGCCGCAACGTGGCGCTCGATCGCAAATTCGGCTCCCCGACCATCACGCACGACGGCGTGACCGTGGCCAAAGAGATTGAACTGGAAGATCCCTTTGAGAACATGGGCGCCCAGCTGCTCAAAGAAGCGGCCACCAAGACCAACGACATCGCTGGCGACGGCACCACCACGTCCACCGTGCTGGCTCATGCCATCGTCACCGAGGGCCTCAAGAGCCTGTCTGCTGGCGCCAACGCCATGCTGCTCAAGCGCGGCATTGAACGCGCGGCCAAGGCCGTGGCCCAGAAGATCACGTCACAGGCGATTGAAGTCAAGTCGAAGGCGGATATCGCCAACGTGGCTTCCATTTCCGCGCAAGACCGCGAGATCGGCGAACTGATCGCCGACGTGATGGACAAAGTCGGTAAAGACGGCGTCATCACGGTGGAAGAATCCCGCGGCCTGGAATTCGAAACCGAGTACGTGGAAGGGATGCAGTTCGACCGCGGCTACATCTCGCCTTACTTCGTCACCGATGCCGAACAGATGGAAGCCTCCATTGACGATCCTTACATCCTCATCCACGAGAAGAAGATCTCCGCTGCCCAGGACATCGTTCCCCTGCTGGAAAAACTGGTCCAGATCGGCAAGCGCGACCTGGTGATCATCGCGGAAGATGTGGACGGCGAAGCCCTGGCCACCCTGGTTTTGAACAAACTGCGCGGTATGCTCAACGTCCTGGCTGTCAAGGCCCCCGGCTTCGGCGACCGCCGCAAGGCCATGCTGCAAGATATCGCCATCTTGACCGGCGGCACCGTCATTAGCGAAGAAACCGGCCGCAAACTGGAAACCGTGACCATTCAAGACCTGGGCCGCGCTGAAAAGGTCGTCTCCGACAAAGAGAACACGACCATCGTCGGCGGCAAGGGCGATGCCGATGCCATCAAAGGCCGCATCGAACAGATCCGCGTGGAGATCGACAAGAGCACCAGCGATTACGACCGCGAAAAATTGCAGGAACGCCTGGCGAAGCTCTCCGGCGGCGTGGCGATCATCCGCGTGGGTGCGGCCACCGAAACCGAACTGAAGGAAAAGAAACACCGCGTGGAAGACGCCCTCTCCGCGACCCGCGCAGCGGTGGAAGAAGGCATCGTGCCGGGCGGTGGCGTGGCTCTCATCAACGCCATGTCGGCCCTGGACGACCTGCAGGCCGATAACGAAGACGAAGCCATCGGCATCAAGATCGTCCGCAAGGCCCTGGAAGTGCCCATGCGCAAGATCGCGGCCAACGCTGGCCAGGACGGCTCGGTGATCATCGAAAACGTGCGCCGCGCGCAGGCGGAAGCCAAAGACATCAACCTGGGCTACAACGTGATGACCGAAGAATACGTCAACATGATCGAAGCCGGCGTCATCGATCCGACCAAGGTAACCCGTGGCGCGCTGGAAAACGCGGCCTCCATCGCCGCCATGATCCTGACCACCGAAGCGCTGATCACCGACGTGCCCGAAGAGAACAAACCGGCGGCCAATCCGCCGATGCCGGAATACTAAACCCCGGCGGCACAATCCGGGCGGAGCGCACAGCTCCGCCCGTTTGCTTTAAGGGCGGGTGCAGGTATAATTCAGCCTATGCATAAATGGCTATCCGTTTTGTTGATCTTCGGCGCGTGGACCCTGGCCGGCTGCGGCCAAACTGCCGCGGGGGGCAAGACGTCCACCGCCCCGCCGGCCGCCGCAGCGGCCACTGCAACCGAGCTGCCGGCAACCCCAACCCCCTCTGAACCCCTGGCTTTGATCGTCAACGGGGAGGGGGTGCCGCAGCGTGTGTTCACCGCCGAACTGCAACGGATGCGCCAGGCAGCAGCCGAAACCGGCCCGGCTGACCCCGAGCAGCAAGCGGAGCGCGTCCGCCAATACTTGATCGATCAAGTGCTGCTGGCGCAGGCCGCGCGCGAGCAGGGGTTCGCCCTGAGCGAAGACGAACTCTATGCGCGCGTCCAGGCGTTGGCGCAAAGCCTGGGGGAAGAATCTTTCGCCTCCTGGCTGAAACAGCAAGGATATACCGAAGCGAGCTTCCGCGATGACCTGCGCCGCGACCTGGCCGCTGCCTGGATGCGCGACCAAATCATCGCCTCTGTGCCCGCCACGGTGGAACAGGTGCACCTTTTCCAGATTCTGCTCTATAATGAAGAAGATGCCCGCCGGGTGCAGGCGCAATTGCAGGCCGGGCAGGATTTCCTCACACTCGCCCGGCAATACGACCCGCAAACTGGCGGCGACCTGGGCTGGCTGCCGCCGGAGGCCCTCTTGGATGCCGACCTGGCCGCCGCGGTTGCCTCCCTGCCTGTGGGCGCGGTCAGCGAGCCGCTGGCAGACCTGGCCGGGTATCATTTGTTTTACGTACAGGCGCGGGAAGCGCGCCCGCTTTCAGGCGAAGTGCGCCTGAGGTTGCAGCAGGCTGCCCTGGAAAACTGGCTGGCCGACCGCCGGGCCGCGAGCGAAATTCTCGTCGTCCCCTGATTTGGAAGGAGGCCTTCGGATGGAAGACCTGGAATATATCGAAGAAGTGGTGCAAGACTCTCCCAATCCCTCGAGCGGCATGATGTGGGATATTGCCAGCCTGCTCTTTGTACTCGGCGGGCTGATGCTGGGCGTCATGGCTCTGGTGATCTTCATCAACCCTTATGTGAGCTTTAACCC
>WGAD01000082.1 GCA_015489255.1 Anaerolineales bacterium
CAGGTGCAAGATCGCGGCAACGCTGCCGAGAGCCTGCAGCGCGCCATGGAAGCCCAGCAACACAGCCAGGAAGTTTTGCAAGAAGTCATGCAACGCATGGAGGAACGCGAAAACAACGGTCCATCGCAAGGCAAACGACCGGACGACAAACCGGCACCTCCCAACAAAGGGCCGGACGACAACGGACACAGAGAGGGCAACGGGCTGCCGCCCGAAAGCACCCCTCAGATCCCAACGGAAACCGAGTCCGGGGCCGTTGACGACGGCCCTGCCGACACATTAGATGAGCCTGAAGCCAGCGCGCAAGACGTTGAAGATGATGCCATCGACAGCGAAAATGAAGATGAAGACAGCGAAGGTGAGAACGGCAACAGCGGTGAGAACGGCAACAGCGGAAACAACGGCAACAGTGGAAACAACGGCAACAGTGGCAACAGTGGCAACAGCGGTGACAACGGCAACAGCGGTGACAACGGCAACAGTGGCAACAACGGGAACAACGGCAACAAACCCGCCCGCCCTTAGGCAGGGCAACCTCTTCTTTCTCCCCTACCAAACAACCGGCCTCACTCGCCGGTTGTTTGGCCTTTATGGAGTATAATTTCTCTCATCTTAAGCAAGGGAGCCTTAACCCGTATCATGAATTCTGCCTCTCCAGAAACACTGCCGCCCCCGGCTCCAGAAACACAGCCCGAGGCCCGTTCCGGCGGCTGGCGCTTTCTGATCGACCTGATTGAAAACATCCTGCTGGCGCTGGTCGTCTTTCTGGCGATCAACACCTTGACTGCCCGCGTGCGCGTAGACGGGTACAGTATGCGCCCAACACTGGAGAACGGAGAATATGTGCGCGTCAACCGCATGGCGTATGAGTTTGGCGATCCGCAACGCGGCGACATCATCGTCTTTCACAGCCCTCTCAACCCGCGCGAGGATTTCATCAAACGCATCATCGGCCTGCCGGGCGACACCATTGAAATCCGCAACGGGCAGGTTTTCGTCAATGGCTATGCCATCGAGGAGCCCTACATCCAGGCCGCTCCAGCCTATCGCGGCAAATGGGAGGTGCCAGCCGGGCACTTCTTCGTGCTGGGTGATAACCGCAACGATTCATCCGACTCGCACGCCTGGGGCACCCTGGATACAGAGCTGGTCATCGGCAAGGCCGTCCTCGTCTATTGGCCGCTGGAAGAGGCGAAGATACTCTCTCATCCGCAGCTGATCCCCACCCAATAAGGTCTGGAGAATCCCATGACGACCCTCTCCTTCCTGCTTGAACAAGCGCGGGAATACGAACACCAACTGCCGCCAATGCCGGAAATGCCCCCGCCGCCCGCAGGCGCAGCAATCGCCAGCTGGATCGATCACACCCTGCTCAAAGCCACAGCCACGGCAGCGCAAATCCGGCAGCTCTGCCAGGAGGCCCGGCAATACCAATTCGCCACCGTATGCGTCAACCCGGCCTACGTCTCCCTGGCCACTGAACTGCTGCAAAACAGCCCGGTCGGTGTTTGCAGCGTCATCTCGTTTCCGCTGGGCGCTCACAGCCCGGAGCAAAAAGCGGCGGAAGCCCGCGCGGCCATCGTCGATGGCGCTCGTGAAATCGACATGGTGTTGAACATCGGCGCGCTGAAAGGCGGCGATTACCCTCTGGTATACGAAGACATACAGGCCGTCGCGGAAGCCTGCCATCGAAACAACGCCCACCTGAAGGTGATCATTGAAAACGCCTACCTGGAGCGGTACGAAAAGATCCTGGCCTGCCTGCTCAGCCGGGAAGCCGGCGCCGATTACGTCAAAACATCGACCGGATTCGCCCCCAGTGGCGCCACCACCGAAGATGTTGCGCTCATGCGCCGCGTCGTCGGCCCGGCGCTCGGCGTCAAAGCTGCCGGCGGCATTCGCACGCTAGAAAGCGCGCGCGCAATGATCGCAGCTGGCGCTTCACGCATTGGCGCCAGCGCCGGCGTGAAAATCGTCGAGGAGGCCAGCAAGAACTGATATGACGCCCGCCAATTCGCAAGTTTACGTTTGCCCGGAATGTCAAACCGGTCACCTCAAACCCGGACACATCACCTACGCCGCCTGGCTGGACGAGGATGACGTGATGCTCATCCCGCAATTCTCCGCCTGGATTTGTGACGTTTGCGGCCACATCGATTACGACGAAAATTCAGCCCGCCTGCTAGAGGCGCTCTTCAACGGCGGCCCATCTGTGCGCCGCAGCCCTTTCGGCGCCAAAAAGGACAATCCCCCTCCCCGCAAAGCCTGAAACGAGGTGCTCCCGATGTCCCCTCAAACACAACGACTGGTTTCCATAGACTTGCTGACCTCCTCCTTTCGGGTGGTCGGCAAGGTCGTCGTATCCTCCACCGGATTAACCGGGCAACTCAACGACCCCAACACCTCTTTCCTGGAGATCATCGATGCCCGCCTGGCGCGCACGCACATGCCTACCAAACTGGCCTACCGCTTCGACGTTTTGCGGCTGGCCAAACCGCAGGTTTTTGCTATCTTCGTCCAGCGCCAACTGGACCTGGGGCCGCGAAAGATGGTACAGGGCGGGTTCCAGCAAATGAACGCCTACAAAGTTCACCTGGCGACTGCAACGTATGAACTCAACGGCACGCTGGAGGTGCCCGGGCGCTTCAACTTTGCCGCTCTGATGGTCGAAGGCAAGCGCGATTTCATCCCCCTGTACGATGCCAGCCTGCGGGCTTCTCTTATTCCATCTATGCGCATTGAAAGCGAGGCCATGCTGTTCAACCGCACGCACGTCGACTGGCTGGGCATGGACAACGATTTGCTCCCGGAGTAAAAGTCGCCGGCGATTTTCCCTTGACCGATGCGTTATCTATGGTAAAATACCAGCCGCTTGCCCCCATCGTCTAGTGGACCAGGACGCAGCCCTTTCAAGGCTAAAACCGGGGTTCGAATCCCCGTGGGGGCATACATAAAACACCCGCCGCATGAGCGGGTGTTTTATTTCTTCGCATCCTGCAAGCGTGTTTCAGGGGAAGACAAAACGCCGCCCGCATGAGCAGGCGGCGTTTTGTCTTTGGGCAAGGTCAATGGAATTTAATCGTCGTCGCCTTCGCCACCCTGGTTGTCGGTATGGCAAGCCAGGCAGGTGTATGTGCGCACCGTGCTGGGGTGGCAGGTCTGGCAGGTTGTGCCGCCATGGTAGATGCCGGTACCCTCTTCGTCCACGCGCGGTTCGGGGTGCGATAGGTTGAACTTGGCCGGTCGCCAGGCCGAGGTGCTGTGGCAGGCCGCGCAATCCGTGCCCAGGGCGCCAGCGTGCCAGCTCGGTTCTCCGTGGCAAGAGACGCAACTGCTCGACAACCCTGCATACTGGTTGTTCGTGTGGCAGCTTTCGCACCGCACATTGACGTGCGCCCCCGTCAGCGGGAAGCCGCTACGATCGTGATCGAAGGTGGCGTCATCCCAGCGCGTTGGCGTATGGCAAGCTTCGCATTGCGTGCCAAAGCGGCCATCGTGGGCATCATCCTGCTTGTGGCAGGAATAGCAATCTTGCGGCGTCCCCTGGAATTTACCGTTGAGGTGACAGGCTTCGCAGGCGACCTCCTGGTGGGCGCCTTCCAGCGGGAAAGCCGCCAGGTTGTGATCGAAATTGGCCGGCGTCCAGCCCGCAGGCGTGTGGCAGCTCTCGCAGGCCGTGCCAAAGCGTCCATCGTGGGCATCATCCTGTTTGTGGCAGGAATAGCAATCCTGCGGCGTGCCCTGGAATTGGCCGTTGATATGACAGGCCTCGCAGGCGACATCCACATGCTGGCCTTCCAGCGGGAAAGCCGCCAGGTTGTGATCGAAATTGGCCGGCGTCCAGCCCGCAGGCGTGTGGCAGCTCTCGCAGGCCGTGCCAAAGCGGCCCTCATGGGCGTCGTCTTTCGTATGGCAGTCCACGCATTGAGCCGGGGCGTTGGCAAAGTCCGTCGGCGTCCGCACATTCTCATGGCAGGCAGCGCATTGCACCTCCACGTGCTTGCCCTCCAGCGGAAACGCCAGCGCATCGTGAGAGAAGGCCGCGCCAAACCGATCGACTCCATCGTGGCAAGCCAGACAATCGGCGCCAAAATCTTGCTGATGCTGAGCCATAAAAGCGCCATCGCGCTCCTCATGGCAGGCTACGCAAGTCTGCACATCAAAGGTAGTCAGCGAATCGCCATGACAATCGGAGCACTGGAAGGGGAAGCCGTTCGCTTGCCGTTGATGCCCCTGCAACGAAAAGCCCAGGGTCTCGTGCGGGAAGTTGTCCGGCGTCTGCAAGGTCAATTCGCTGGCCGGGCCTTTGTGCTCTGTATGGCAGGCCGCGCAAAACAAGTCTGGATCCCGCTGGGCAATGATGCCATGCAGGCTGGCGGGATCGGCCTGTTCCTGGGCGATGTTGGTATGACAGGCCATACAGCGATCGGCCATTGTTTCAGATGACCAGGGGGCCACATGGCAGGCAGAACACTGCCCTTCCAGATCGGCGTGGGAGGTCACTCCGCCGATCGTTCGTCCAGCCCTGGCGTTCAATTTGCCCGGGCTGAACATGACGCCGCCACGGGCCAGCGCCGTCATGCCAACGAACCCCAGCATGACCAGCGCCGCGATGATGCCCGCGGGCGTCAGGCATCCCAAACGTGAACGGGAACGCATTGCATCCTCCTACTTCAGAAAAGTGGCGTAATACAGCGCTGCGCCAATGTGCAAGAAGGCGGCAGCAAACATGGCTACGCCGAGCGGAATGTGAATGGCGTGCCACAAGGCCAGCATACGGCGCGCCTTCCGCAGCGCGGCCTCGGAAGCCCGCCCCTCAATGATGGTGCCATCTACCGTGCGCGGCACACGGGTATAGATATAGCGCCCGATGAAACCGCTCCCGACAATGACCACCATCAACAAGGTGGTAATGCCCGCCAGTCCGTTGTACTTCCAGGACGTGTGCAAAAGCACCATGTAGGGGCCAACCAACCCGGTGTAAATGTGGAATTCTAGCCAGTGGGCCATGCGTCCCCAGCGGGCGTTGCGGCTGCGTTTGCGCAGGCTGTAGAGCGTCTCGGTCATCAGCATGAAGGTAAAGCCCAGGATCCCCAGGGAATGCCCAAAGAGATCGCCAGAGGCGGGCACTTCCCGCGTCCACCAGATGACGCCGGCGTAGATCAGGTTGAGCAAGATGATGGTGATCGCTGCCAGCCAGAGTTCACGTCCTCGTAACATACATTCTCCTTTCGCATGGGTTACAACTTTGGGCCAATCTCTTCCCAAAAATCGGCAATGACGCGGGCGACCGGCGCATTGGCCGCTAGCAGGCGGCTGCGGATGGGAGAAATATCCACGCCCTGCCCCACCAAGCGTTGCAGGGCGGGCGACAGGGATTGATCCCCCATCACCACAGCCCCCAGCAAACGGTCTTTGCCCACCATCAAGCGCAAGCGGTTGACTTCGAAGCCGCCCTGGGCGACAATGGCGTCGGGCAATTCACGCCAGGTTTCGCTGTCGCCGCGGACAATTTCCAGTTCCTCGTCGTCCTCGCGGCCACTGCCCACCGCGCCGATAATGGTCGTCGTCAGCCCGGCCAAACGGGTGACGTTGAACGGGGCCGATTTACGATAGACCAGGTCGCCGCCGGCCATGTTGGCCCCGGCCGTCCACCCCTGCTCGCGCGCCGGCGCCCACAAACTGTCCAGCACATAGCGGCCGGCCGCCGGATCATAGACCTGGGCCACGTCACCGGCGGCGAAGACATCCGGCGCGCTGGTACGCAAGCGGTCGTCCACCAAAACCCCGCGATCGCAGCGCAAACCAGCCTCGCGCGCCAGTTCCACTCGTGGCAAAATGCCGACTGCATACGCCACCAGGCTGGCCTTGATTTGGCGCCCATTGGCCAGCCTCACGCCAGCGACGCGCCCGCGCTTGCCCAGGATCTCCTGGATTTCGTTCATGTGGTGCAGGTGAACGCCGTCTTCTTCCAGCAGGGTCTCCACAATTTGCGATTCGGTGGCATCCAGCACCCGCTTCCAGTAGCGCCCGCCGCGCAACACATAATGCACCCGCATTCCGCGCGCCAGCAGCCCTTCTACCAGTTCCAGCGCGGTAATGCCGCCGCCGGTCACCACAGCCGTCTTACGGCGGCGGGCGTGCTTCAAAATGGCGCGGGCATCGTGCAGGTGATCCAGTTTGAAGACGCCCGACAGATCCACCCCGGGCACCGTCAGCGGGCGGGCGCGCGCGCCTGTCGCCAAGAGAAGGCGATCGTAAGACAGCGTTTTTCCCTCGTCCAGCTCCACCAGGTGTTCCTCCGGGCGGATCCGCCGCGCCGCAGCGCGGAGAACGCGGATCTCCAACCGGCGAAAATCCCGCTCACTGAACGGGAAGAGACGTTTCTCGTCAATTTCTCCGGTCAGGTAATACGCCAGCCCCGGACGCGAGTAATAGACAAAGG
>WGAD01000083.1 GCA_015489255.1 Anaerolineales bacterium
GTCGCAGCCTGCTGCTCCTAACCGCCCTGACACCCTCCGCCGACGATCTCGCCCGCACCGCCCAATCGCTGGTGCTCAGCACACGAGAAAAGCACTTTCTCGCCGCCGTTGCCCAACGAATCCCGGCCTTCAACCGCCTGGCATCTGCCAGCCAGCCACCCGACCGCGGCCAGGTATACCGCTTCTTCGCCCGCAACGGTGAGGCCGGCATCGCCGCTGTTCTCCTCGGCCTGGCCGATCTGCGCGCATACCACGGGCCGGCGCTATCGCAAGACGATTGGGCGCAGGCGCTTACCGCCGCCCGCATTCTGCTCGAAAACGTCTGGGAAAAACCCGAAGAAAGCGTTGCTCCGCCACGCCTGTTGGACGGACACACCCTAATGCAAGCCTTCAACCTGGCGCCAGGCCCGCTGCTGGCCCAGATCTTATCCGCCCTGGAAGCCGCCCAGGCTGAAGGGCGCGTGCTCACCCGCAACGACGCCCTGGTCTTCGTTGAACGCTGGCTGGATGAAAAGGGGAACCTGTTATAGAACGATCCTGCCAACGCCGCCCGAAAACCATCTGCCCGTCCGTGCGACGGGCAGATGATAGATTCTCCATTTAGGGGAACACTTCACTCAACACTGGCTCATACGAGCAGCGACACCCCCCCTCGTGAGAACACCCCGGGTGCGGCAACGGCGGCACCTCATCTTTCGCAAAAGTTCCCATCGTTCCAGCGCAAGCTGAACAGGCATCGCCTGCCACGGTAACACGGATTGCCACAACGCGCGGATTCTCACGAAAGCGTTTGAGCATCTGCGCCCGCACCGAGTGTGTGCCCAAATCGGCGCCACAATGCGGGCAGGCTTTCGTCTCGTCAGACGCGGTGGCATTACACAACGAACAAGTTTGCATGACAGCCTCCCGAAATAGGATCGAACGCTGGTATTTTACCAGCAAAAAACCGCCGTCTGCCGCCCCTTAAAAGCAAAAGTTTCCAGGCGTTGGTACAGGCCCGAAAACTTTTGCACAGGAAAGGGAGGAGAGAATCTTCAGGAGGAAAGAGGGGGAACCGCCACAGAAGCCCTTGTCTCTTGTGGCGGCGCAGCCCGCCGCAACAACTTGTTGATATGCGCCACCAGCAAATTGCTGGGAACGGGTTTTGTCAGGTAATCGTCGGCGCCGGAATCCAGCGCACGAGCAACGAACCCCGGGCTATCCAGGGCAGAAAGGACGATGATCGGCACCTGGCTAAAGGCGCGGATGCGCGTGCAAACCTCCCAGCCGTCCATGCCTGGCATCATCAGATCCAGCAATACCACGTCCGGCTGCCATTCGCGCACCAGGCGCAACCCTTCCTCTCCGCTGGTCGCCGCCCGCACCTCGAACCCGTGCGTCCCCAGCAGCAGCGCCAACAGTTCCGTCAGGGCGATATCGTCATCAATGGCCAAGACTTTCCGTTTGCTCATCATAGCGACTATATTATGCCTTAATTCTCCGGTAGCGCACTTTGCAAACAGTTTACAGCTCCCCTAGCGGATACGGCCCCCAATCATGGTAAACTTGAACCATACCTGGAACACAAACCGGTCTGCGGCCCGGCTGCAAGACCGCAAACTCAGGAGGCTCTATGTCGAAGAAATGGGTTTATCTTTTTACGGAAGTAGAACAAGCCGAAGCTTACGCTGGCGGCGACTGGGAAAACGTGCGCGCCCTGCTGGGCGGCAAGGGCGCCAACCTGGCCGAAATGACCCGCATCGGCGTACCGGTTCCCCCCGGTTTCACCGTCACCACCGAAGCCTGCAACGCTTACCTCGCCAACGACAACCAATTCCCCGCAGGCATGTGGGAACAGGAGCTGGAAGCCCTCAAGGCGGTAGAAGAACAAACCGGCAAAAAATTTGGCGACCCGCAAAACCCGCTGCTGGTCTCCTGCCGCTCCGGCGCCAAATTTTCCATGCCCGGCATGATGGATACCGTCCTCAACATCGGCCTGACCGATGAAACCGCCCGCGGCATGGTCGAACTAACCGGCGATGAACGCTTTGTCTACGATGCCTACCGCCGCCTGATCCAGATGTTCGGCTCTGTGGTGTTGGGCATTGACGACGAAGCCTTCGAGCACCCCCTGGACGCCTACAAAAAGGCCAAAGGCTACACCGCCGACACCGACATGACCGCCGACGACTGGAAGTCCCTGATCGAAGAATTCAAGGCTGTGGTCAAGAAAGAAAAAGGCTTCGACTTCCCGCAAGACCCCATCGAGCAGCTGCGCCTGGCGACCGAAGCCGTCTTCAAATCGTGGAACGGCAAACGCGCCATCGACTACCGCAACGCCGCTGGCATCGCCCACGACCTGGGCACCGCCGTCAACATCGTCACCATGGTCTTCGGCAACATGGGCTGGAACAGCGGAACCGGCGTAGCCTTCACCCGCAACCCTTCAACCGGCGAAAAGAAACTCTGGGGCGAATACCTGCTCAACGCCCAGGGTGAAGACGTGGTCGCCGGCATCCGCACCCCCTCCCCCATCGAAAAGATGGCTGAAGAGCTGCCCGAAGCCTACCAGCAGTTTGTGGA
>WGAD01000084.1 GCA_015489255.1 Anaerolineales bacterium
CCTATAATAAGCACAACCCATCTTTTGGAGCGCTTCATGACCCTCCCAGAATACGATTTCGTCATCATCGGTTCCAGGCCGGGGTGGCAAAGGTCTCCGGGGAAGGGATCTCCAGGACGTTGGCGTAACCCAGGCTGCCCCCGCCGACGCCGGCCCCGTGCAGGACCATCAATCCTTTGAGCAGGCTGATTTGCAAAATACCGTGTGCGCCAATAGCGGGCAGCCAGAGATATTTCCAAAACTGCCAGTTGGTGCGGGCAAAATCACGGTCGTCAAAACGCTTGCCTTTTTCCAGCACCAGCACGCGGTAGCCTTTTTCGCTCAGGCGCAAGGCTGAAACCGAGCCACCAAAGCCGGAACCGATGATGACGAAATCGTATTCTGGGAGGGTCATGAAGCGCTCCAAAAGATGGGTTGTGCTTATTATAGGTGAGGTGGGAGCGCGCGAGGCGTGGAGAAACCCTTGTTGCCTGGACGACTGATGGGCGGCATCGCGCTTTTCTCACACGGATGGATGGGGCATGGTGTTCCTGTCCTGGCAAAATGTGCACACCCTCGTGGGCACTACCCTTCAGCAAGGGGCGCTTTGTGGGGTACAATACACAAGCAGTCAGCTGTTGAGCGTTGCCCCAATGGCAATGCGTTGACGTTTGCGCACCAACACAGGTTTTATTGCTGTTTTACTTGTCGAGGGATCATGCACATCGCTCACATTCTCCAACAACCTGGCCCGCATTTCAGCTTTGAGTTTTTTCCACCCAAAAGCGAAAAAGCCGCTGATGAACTCTTCGAAGTGATCCGCAACCTGGCGCCCATTTCGCCCTCTTTTGTCAGCGTCACATATGGAGCGGGCGGATCTACCCGCGAACTGACCCGCGATCTGGTCGTGCGGTTACAGCGGGAAACCAGCCTGACCGTAGTAGCACACATGACGCTGGTCGGCGCCAGCCGCGCTGAAATTCATCGCCTGCTGGATCAGTACGTGGCGGCGGGGATTGAAAACATCATGGCCTTGCGCGGCGATCCGCCTCGCGGCCAGGGGCGTTTTGAGCCGCATCCGCAAGGTTTCCGCTACGCTGCCGAACTGGTGGCGTTCATCAAAAAGCATTACCCGCAGGTGGGGGTGGGGGTGGCCGGCTTCCCCGAGGGACACCCGGAAACGCCCAACCGCTTGCTGGAGATGGATTATCTGAAAGCCAAAGTGGATGCCGGCGCCGATTACATTTGCACACAATTGTTTTTCGAAAACCGCGATTTTTATGACTTCGTGGAACGCTGTGAGGTCGTCGGCATCCATGTTCCGGTGGTGGCGGGCATCATGCCGATCACCTCGCGCAAGAGCATGATGCGCATTGCGGAGCTGGCGCTGGGGGCGCGGATTCCGGCGCGCCTGTTGCGGGCGGTGATGCGCGCGCCCAGCGATGCCGAGGTGGAAAAGGTGGGCATCCACTGGGCCACGCGCCAGGTCTTCGACCTGTACGATAGGCAGGTAGCGGGGATTCATTTTTACACGTTGAACAAGTCGCGGCCTACGTTGCAAATTTACGATGCCCTGGGGTTGCGCCGTTAATCCGCGCCTTTGGCCGGGGGCTGGTTAGCGGCGGGCGGACGGCGGCGAAACCCGGGCAGGCGCGCCGCCAAAAGAAGCAGCAAGATCAGAAGATACACGCCCGGTAACAGGGTATCCCCTTGCAGACGGAAGAAATCGCCTTTGCGCGCCAGCCCAAAGTGGGTGACGGCCAGCAGGGCGGCCAGGTACACCCCGCGGTGCAGGCGTTTCCAGTTTTTGCCCAATCGTTGCATGGCCCAACGGTAAGAGGTCAGCGCCAAAGATAGCAAGATCAGGTAGGCCAGGCTGCCAAAGAGGACGAAAGGCTTTTCCTGCAATTGCCGCCAGACCTCTGCCCAATAAAAACCGTAATCCAGCCCCAGCCAGGCCAAAAAGTGGACGCTGGCCCAGGCGAAAGCATACAGCCCCAACGGGCGGCGCAAGGGCAGCAGCCCGCGGAAACCAAGACGACTGAGCGGGCGACAGGCCAGCGAAACCAGCAGAAAGGTGACGGCAGCCCGGCCGCTGCGCTGGATGAGATCTTGGATGGGGTTCACGGTGGAGATGCCGCTCCAGACCCAGGCCAGGGACAACAGAGCCAGCCCGTGCGGAAGCCACGGCAGAAAACGGGCGCGCATCTTAGTAATTTACCGTCAGATCCATGCCTTCGTATAGAGAAGCCACTTCACTGCCGTAGCCGTTGAACATCAACGTATCGCGCCTTCCCAGTTCGCCGATGCGGCGTTCCGTGCGCTGCGACCAGCGCGGATGGTCAACATTGGGGTTGACGTTGGCATAAAAGCCGTATTCTTGCGGCGCCAGGGCGTTCCAAAAGGTGGCGGGCATGTCGGCGGTCAGTTCAATGCGCAAAATGGCCTTGACACTCTTGAAACCGTATTTCCAGGGGACAACCAATCGCAGCGGGGCGCCGCTTTGGTTGGGCAGCGGCTCGCCGTAAAGGCCGGTGGCGATCAGAGTGAGCGGGTGCAGGGCTTCGTCCAAACGCAGGCCCTCCGTGTAGGGCCAGGGATCGCGGGTGCGCGCCTGGCGGGGCATCTGCTCCGGGGCCATGATCGTTTGCATTTTGACGAAGCGGGCGCTGCTCATGGGTTCCACGGCACGGATCAGGTCGCCGAGTTCGAACCCCGTCCAGGGGATGACCATAGACCAGGCTTCCACGCAGCGCAGCCGATAAATGCGTTCTTTTTGCTCAAAGCGGAGCAGTTCGTCCAGGCCAAAGGTGCGCGGTTGGTGCACCAGTCCGGTGACCTCCACCCGCCAGTCGCCTGGGTCGAAGTTGGCAGCCAGGGTGGCAACGTCTTCTTTGTCGGTGGTGAATTCGTAATAGTTGTTGTAGTGCGTGATGTCGTTCCAGGAATTGGCGCGGTTGCCGAGCTCGTCCCGATATTCGCCTGCGGGCGGGGTGGCGGCGGGAGGAGGGGGTGCCTCGCCCCGCGGGGCGCAGGCGGCCAGCAGGGCGCTGCCGCTGACGATGCCCATCGCTTTGAGGAAGTCGCGCCGGTTGAGGTACACTTCTTTGGGGGTGATTTCATCTGCCGCAGGTTGCAGGTGACGATATTTTCTTTCCATGATGGAAAAACTCCTTGGTGGCGGGCGAATATGCACAAGTTTGAGATTACTCTAACATATTAAAAGCAAAAACGGAGCGGTTTGCTCCGTTTTTCAGGGGATTTTAATCCGCTATTTTTCTAGCGGGGCATCGGGGCTGAGGCGGCGGATCTTGGCGATGATGGCCTCGCGCTCGGCTTTGTTTTTGGCCGCGGCCAGTTTGGCGCGCAGTTTGTCCAGCTTGGCGCGGCGGTGGCGGCGGCGGCGGATCTCCTTCTTGCGTTCGATAGCCATAGTGTCCTCCTTGGTGAAGTGTGTGCAGCGTCCTTTTTATAGAAGGGCGCTGCCGATTTGTCAAGGGTTGGTTTAGCCTTTTTGCACTTTCTCATTGAAGGCGCGAATCAATTCGTCGATGGCCTCGGCCTGGGTGCGGATCTCGGCCCAGTATTGGCGGTCGTACCATTGGGCCTGGATTTCCTCGTAGGTTTTGCCCTGCTGTTCCACCCAGGTGTAATACTTCAGGTTGTGGACGCGTTTGCGGTCGGGGTAACGCAGTTCGAGCATGTTGTCGGTGGTTTGTCCCTTGAGCCAGCGGGCGTCGTCGGCGGCGGCATCGCGCAGGGTGTATTCTCCGTGGGCGGCGTGCATTTCTTCCAGGCGGCTGCCGTAGAGCTCCATGGAATCCGTCAGCACGGTGATGATCACGTCGTGTTCGTCCATCTCGTAGTATTTCGCCATTTTGACGGCGGTCAGCAGGTTGGAAATGCCGGAAAAACCGAGCAAGTCGAGCTGGTTGACGAAATCTTCCGGCACGCCCTGTTCCACCAGGTAGGTGCGGCCAGCCGGTTCGTTGAACAGCCGCGCCAGGTTGACCACGGCGTTGTCGTCGATGGCAACGACCAGATCGGTGTTGCGGACGTTGTGGATCCAGGGGACGTGTTTGTCGCCGATGCCTTCGATGCGGTGCGCGCCAAAGCCGTTTTCCAGCAGGGTGGGGCATTGCAGGGCTTCGCTGGCGGCGATCTTGCTCTCCGGGAAGGCTTCCTTCAGCCGGTCGCCGCTGGCGATGGTGCCGGCGGAACCGGTGGCGGAGGTCAGACCGCGGAAGGTATCTCCCGGCCGCATGAGGGCCTCCAGCACTTCGAGCATTGCCTGCCCGGTGACCTCATAATGCCAGAGGTAGTTCCCAAATTCTTCGAATTGATTGAAGATCATCAGGTCTTCGCCAGAAGCGCGCAATTCCCAGCATTTGTCGAAGATTTCTTTCACGTTGGATTCTGTGCCGGGGGTTTTGATGACCTCGCCGGCGATGTTGGCCAGCCATGTGAAGCGCTCTTTGCTCATCCCCTCTGGCAGGATGGCGATGGA
>WGAD01000085.1 GCA_015489255.1 Anaerolineales bacterium
CAGAGAGCCTTCGTCGCTCATGGCTGCCTCCTGAGATTAAGAAGCGCCGCGACAGGGCCGCCGCGGCGTAGGAAGGAAGGGCAGGGCGGCTGGGGGCAACCGCCCTGCGAAAACAGCGTTTTTAGCGGATGAGCGTGCGGATCTGCTCGTGCATGTAGAGTTGCAGGTAGTAGTGGCCACCGGCGTTCTTGCCGCTGGCGCCCGAGGCCTTCCAGCCGCCGAAGGGTTGGAAACCAGGCCAGGCGCCGGTGGTTGCGCCCTGTGGGCGGTTGGCATAGGTGACGCCGGCTTCGATATTTTCGAAGAACCACTGGGCCTCTTCTTCGCTGCCGTAGAAGCCGGCGGTCAGGCCATATTTGACGTTGTTGGCGATCTTCATCGCCTCGTCCAGGTCTTTGACTTTGGCGATGGTGGTGATGGGCAGGAACATTTCCTCCTGCCACAGGCGGTGGTCCAGCGGGAGATCGGTGACGAGAGTAGGGGCGACAAAGTAGCCTTTGTCGTACATGCCGCCGGTGAGCACATGCCCGCCGGTCAGGAATTTGCCGCCTGCTTCGGCGATCTCTTTGGTGAAGGCCTGGAAATCTTCATACGCCGACTGGTTGATCACCGGGCCCATGTACACCTTGCGGTCGGTCGGGTCGCCGACGACCAGTTTTTCCGTCAGGGCCTTCAGGCGGGCGACGAGTTCATCGTACACCGGTTCTTCCACCAGCACGCGCGAAGCCGCCGAGCATTTTTGCCCTTGCAGGCCAAAAGCCGAGCGGACGATGCCGATGGCGGCGCGTTCCAGGTCGGCGTTGCGTGAGACGATGGCCGGGTTCTTGCCGCCCAGCTCCAGGATGACGGGGCGGACGTAATCGCGCTGGGCAAACTCGCGGTAGATGCCCATACCGACGTCGTAAGAGCCAGTGAATGTGACGCCGTCGACCTCGGGGCTGTCGATCAGCGCCTGGCCGACCGTGCGGCCGGGGCCGGTGACGAAGTTGACCACGCCCTCCGGGATGCCGGCGTCGCGGAAGCATTCCACCAGCTTGCGCACGATCCAGGGGGTGTCGCTGGCCGGTTTGATGACCACCGTGTTGCCGGTCACCAGCGCGGCGCCTGCCGGGCCGCCGGTCAGGGCAAAGGGGAAGTTGAACGGGCTGATCACCAGCCAGACGCCGTAAGGCCGCAGCACCGAAATGTTGCGCGCCTCGTAACCCACCAGCGGGTCCTTGCCCATTTCAACGACGAAGCCGTCGTTCTTTTCCATCTGATAACAGGCATAGCGGATCAAATCGGCGGTTTCGGCCACATCGCCCAGCGCTTCCATGCGGTTCTTGCCCACTTCCAGGGCCATGATGGCGCCCAGCTCGAAGATGCGCTCGTCGATCAGGTCGGCAGCCTTGCGCAGCAAGCGCACGCGCTCCTGCCAGGGGGTCTTGCTCCACATAGGGAAGGCCCTGCGGGCGGCGGCCAGGGCGGCGTTGGCGTGTTCGGCGGTGCCCTTTTGCATCACCGCCAGGGTGACGTCCCGATTGCTGTTGCTGCGATCGGGGAGTTTTTCTTCCGCAAAAACATCTTTCCCGTCAATGAACATGCCATATTCAGCCCCCAATCCGGCGCGAACCTGCGCAAGCGCTTCGTCGAAACGGGTGTGCAGTTCTTCCGGCGGGTTGAACATGGTGGCATAGGTGAGCTTGAAATCAGCCATTGGGGAAGCCTCCTGAAAAAGGGTAAGGTGATTGGCATGGCGGGCATCTTGCCCGAACCTAGTATATTTTATCCCTCAGGGTCTGTCAAAGGCGTTTGTCACGCTGGCGGCGGGAATTTTCTCATTTGCCCGGCGGGGCATGAGCAATGAAGAGGCCAGGACAGCAGACCGTGGGCAAATGGAAGCCCTCGGGTAGGGGAACGGGCGGCCTGGAGGCTGCAAGAGGAGGCGGTTGGCGGTTTTCGGTTGCCAAAATAGGCGTTCACCTCTACAATGGAAGCCATGCGTTCCCCGTTGTTTTTCATCCTCTTGTTTTCCCTGACGCTTTCCCTCGCCTGTGTGACGGTCATGGGGCCGGCAGCGGAGACAGCCGAAGCCCCTGCCCTGCCCACCCTGGCGGCGCCGACGCTCACCCGCACCCCGGTGCGGCCAACCGCGCGGCCAACGGCAACGCCTGGGCAACCGCCGCCCACTCCACTCATCACGGTGACGCCACGCAGCCGTATGACGGCCACCGATCCGACCACCGTGCGCCTGGATGATGGTCAGTGGAAGCTGGTAGAATTCTTTGCCTTTTGGTGACCAGCTTGCCGTGAGATGGCGCCCGTCGTGCACGGGCTGGAAGCGGAGTACTACGGGCAGGTGCGTTTTGTCTACCTGGATGTAGATGACGCCGCCACGCGCCCTTTTATGGAAGCCCTCCCCTTTTACGATGCCGTCCCGCATTTCCTCCTGGTCAATGGCGAGGGGCGGGTGGTCCGCCAATGGTTCGGCGTGGTACGGCCAGAGAGCCTGCGATCGGCGCTGGATGAGGCGCTGCAACCCTGACGAGGAACCGGAAATGACCATTTTGACGCTGACAACGGATTTTGGCCTGCAAGACGGTTTTATCGGCATGATGAAGGGGGTGATCCTGGACATCTGCCCGCAGGTGCACATTGTGGATATCAGTCATCATGTTCGCCCGCAGCAAGTGGCCGAAGGCGCTTTTGTGCTGGCGCGGGCGGCGCCCTATTTTCCCCCAGAGACAGTGCACGTCGCGGTGATCGATCCGGGCGTGGGCACGGGGCGAGGGGCCATTGCCGCACGCATTGGCGAGACCTTCTTCGTTGCGCCGGATAACGGCCTGCTCTGGCCGTTGGTGGAGAAAGCCCGCCAGGCGGGCGAACCGCTGGCCGTGGTGCGCCTGGAGAATCCAGCCTACTGGCGGGCGGAAGTCAGCCGCACCTTTCACGGTCGGGACGTGTTTTCTCCGGTAGGCGCGCACCTGGCTTGCGGCCTGGCGCTGGCAGAGCTGGGCCCGGCGGTGCCGCCGGAAGACCTGGTGCCGCTGGAAGGCACACAGCCGCGGCGTCTGCCGGGCGGTTGGGAGGCGCACATCCAGTATGTCGATCGGTTTGGCAATTTGTTCACCGATCTTCCTGCGGAATGGCTCCCTAAATCGCTGGAATCTGTACGTATCAGGCTGAAAGAGACTATAATACAGGGAGTTCTCCCATCTTATGGACACCGACCGCCGGGCAGCCTGGTGGCTGTGATCAACAGTGAAAACTGGTTGGAGATCGCCAGGGTCAACGGCAATGCCGCCCAAACCCTGGGCCTTCAGGTCGGCGATACGATTCTTGTGGAGTTTTCGTGACCCATTCACCCTTACCGCTCGTCGTTGAAGATCTGTCCTTCCGTTACCGTGACCGCAAAGGCACGGCCATCCGCGACATTTCCTTTACGGTGGAGCCAGGCAGCCTGTGGTTGATCGCCGGCCCCAGCGGGTGCGGCAAAACCACCCTCATCCGCACCCTGAACGGCCTGGCTCCGCGCAGCTACAAAGGCGATTTGCAAGGCCGCATCCTGGTTTACGGCCAGGATACCCGTGGCTGGCCGCTATCGCGCATTTCGCAATACATCGGCACTGTCTTGCAGGACCCGGAACGCCAGATCCTGGGCACAAAGGTCTTGCATGAGGTGGCCTTTGGCCTGGAAAACCTGGCGCTTTCACGCAAGGAGATCCTCTATCGCGTTGAAGAAGCCATGCGTTTTCTGAACATCTGGCACTTGCGCGATCGGGAGACCTTCAGCCTTTCCGGTGGCGAAAAGCAGAAGGTGGCCCTGGCCGGGGTGCTGGCGATGCGTCCCAAACTCCTTTTGTTGGATGAGCCGCTGGCCAGCCTCGACCCGGCCAGCGCGCAGGAGACCCTGCGCATGGTGCGCATGTTGGTGGACGAGGGGCTGAGCGTGTTGATGGTCGAACACCGGGTGGAAGACGTGCTATCTATCCAGCCCGATCGGGTGATGTTGATGGAGGCGGGCGAGGTAAAATACCTGGGCGGCCTGGATGGATTGCGCGAGGCGGTGGACTATCGTGAACTGAAGCTGCCGGCAGATTGGGTGATCGACCTGGCGCGGAACACGCCGCCGCCGCAGCCGTTGGACATCTTGCCCTCGGTGGACAAACAGGAAACGCCAGAAACCCTCGTGCGTTTTGAAGACGTGGCCTTTGGCTACGACCCGGAGCGCGAGGTGCTGCACGGCATTAGTCTGGATGTTCGCCGCGGCGACGTGATCGCCGTGTTGGGGCCAAATGGCGCCGGCAAAACTA
>WGAD01000086.1 GCA_015489255.1 Anaerolineales bacterium
GTGTATAAGAGACAGGGGCCCAGAGCGTCAGCCCGCCAAACAGCCAACCCAGGAGTACATCGTGCGGAAAGTGCACGCCAAGGTACAGGCGCGAAAGGCCGATGCCCAAAACCGCCACGAAGGCCAGCCAGCGAAACCAGCGCCGCTGAACATCGTGGGCCGCCATCCCCCAGACGGCGATGGAAACCTGCGCGTGCCCAGAAGGAGCGCCGAAACTGCTTTCCAGCGCCAGGGCTTTGACGCTTTCGCTGTACCAGAAGGGGCGCGCTGTGTGGAAGGCCAGCTTCAGGGCGGCGTTGAGGGCGCTGGCCGTCAGCAGCGCGGCGCCAATGCGTAACCCGAGCCGGGCATCTACCGCCCAGTACAACAAAGGCAGGATGAGCAAGAAGAAATCTTCCGTGCCCAAAAAAGAGAAAAACTGCATGGGCGCGGCCAGCCAGTCGCCCCAGTGTTGAATGGACAGCACAACGGCTGTGCCCCACGAATACCAATGTTCGAACATGGCTGTTCCTTTCTCTAAAAAACCGAATTGCGGATCATAAGGATGGGTGTCATGGCGAGGGCGCATCGCACCCGAAACCATCTCCCGCATCGTCATACAGGGGATGGCTTTGTTCCTTGCGGTCGCTGGCAATGACAAAAGGTATCCATGCCTCTAATCTGAAACTCAGGCTAAAAATGGATGGGCGAGAGAATTGAATCAATTGTAGTACACTTTTGGCCTGGGCACTCTGACGAAGAGCCCCCATTTTCTAACGGAGGAATTGGAAAAATCATCCGTAGAAATCCCCCGCAAAATGGAGCAACTCGGTATAATCATCAACAAGGGTTTGTGCCGGTTTGGGCCCGTCTTGTCCTGATACTTGCTCGTTTCGTTGGCGAAAAGGATGTGCTGATGCAGAGTTCCAACCAATTGTTAACCGAAGTTGACAGCCTTTTGCTTCAGGCTGAGACCTTGCGGCAGGCGGCAGCGGGCAATTCGCAGGTGGAATACATCGTTCTCTTACTCAAACAATTGCGCCGGCGTATAGAAGCCTTTGCCGACGAACGCGACGATTTGCTGGCTTTGGTGGATACCACGCGGGTTATCAATTCCTCGCTGGAGCTGGACGAGGTCTTGCGCATTGTGATGGATACCATTATCCGCATCAGTGGTGCAGAGCGGGCCTTCCTCATGCTCCACGAGGAGGACAACGACGAGATGCAAATTCGCATCGCTCGCAATTGGGAGCAAGAATCTCTGCCCTCGTCTGAGACGCTGGTCAGCCGCACTGTCATCCAGCGGGTGGTCGAGACCCGCGAACCGGTGCTCACCACCAACGCCCAGGAAGACCCGCGCTTCGGCGGGCATGAAAGCATCATTGCGTTCAATTTGCGTTCCATTTTGTGCGTGCCGTTGCTGCTCAAGGGCCGGTTGATCGGCGTGCTCTATGCCGATAACCGCATTCAGGCCGGCGTTTTTACGGAAACCACCCGCGATCTGCTGGTGGCCTTTGCCAACCAGGCAGCCGTTGCCATAGACAACGCCCGTTTGTTTGCCTCCCTGCGCCAGACGCTGGATGAGGTCACCGAGCTGAAAAACATGATGGACAATATCTTTGCCTCCATTGCCAGCGGCGTCATCACGGCAGATGTGCGAGAACGGATTACCCTGTGCAATCGGGCGGCGGAACGCATTTTGGGGCGACGCATGGATGAGATCGTCGGCGCGCGCCTGGCGGACGTGCTGCCGGTGCAGGAGATTCACGAATATTTGCAGGTGGTGCGCAGCGAGGAAAGGCCGGTCATTGATGTGGAGGTCATGCCCAC
The DNA here is from genome assembly GCA_015489255.1 of Anaerolineales bacterium. Taxonomy (GTDB): domain Bacteria; phylum Chloroflexota; class Anaerolineae; order Anaerolineales; family Villigracilaceae; genus S143-42. Next base: position 1,810 of record WGAD01000086.1, read on the forward strand.
CCTGCCGCACCGGGGCGTGGTGAACTGGCGTTTCAACCTTTCGCCTCTGAAAGATGCCGAGCAAGATACCCAGGGCGTGGCCATTGTGCTGGACGACCTGACAGAGCGCAAGAAGCTGGAAGCGCAACGCAAATTATTCGAACGCATGGTTTCGCCGGCTGTCATTCAGCAGATCGACCCCGACGGCTTGCAACTGGGGGGGCAGCGCCGCCAGATTACCGTGCTGTTTGCCGATATCCGCGGGTTTACTTCTTACAGCGAAAAACAAACGCCGGAAGACCTGGTGCTGGTACTGAACCGTTACCTGGCGGCTGGCGCCGAGGCCGTGCTGGCCGAGCAGGGGACGATCGACAAATTCCTGGGTGATGCCATTATGGCCTGGTTCAACGCGCCCATTGCCCAGGAAGACCATGCCTTGCGGGCTGTGCGGGCTGCGCTGCGTCTGCGCAACCGGGTACTGGGGTTGCACCGCGAGCTGCCTCTTGAAGCCCGTCTCTCTTTTGGCGTGGGAATCCATTTCGGGGATGCCGTTTTGGGCCTGATCGGCACGCAAAAACGCCTGGAATATACGGCCATCGGCGACAGTGTCAATACGGCCAAGCGCATCCAGGAAAACGCTGCCGAAAACCAGATCCTGATCAGTGAGCCGGTATACCAGATGGTGCGCCAACACGTGATTGCCAACCCACTGGATGCCTTGCAGGTCAAGGGGCGGCGGCAGGCAGTGCAGGTGTATGAGGTGTTGGGGGAGCGCTAATCGGGGCGCGGTGAGCAAGCCAACAAAAAACGCCCGGGCCCTGGATGTTCCCTCCGGGGCCGTTTTTTTTTTGTGCGCAAGCGAAAAAACGGCTGTTTTGGGCGATCGCCGCTTTCATGCACCCCGCTTGGCTTACAGGCGTTTGATCTGCGTGTGCAGGGCATCTAACCGGGCTTGAGGTAGGCCGGGCAGGGTGTCGAGCAGGTAGAACGGCCCGCTGCCTTCCTGGGCCAGAGAAGCGGCGGTCAGGCCATAGAGCAGGCTCTCCAGTCCGTCATACGTCTGGCGAAAACCCGCCAGAAAACCGCCGCAGAAGGCATCCTCATAACCGGTTGGATCGACGAGGCGGGCCGGATAAGCGTTGACCTGCCAGCGTTTCCCGCCCGGGATATCGAGCAGGGTGGCGCCCTGGCGTCCATGCAAGACGATGACAAACTCGCCGCCTTCTACGACGAGGGCGTCGAGCATCTCCTCCAGGCGGTTTGTCTGACCGAAAA
>WGAD01000087.1 GCA_015489255.1 Anaerolineales bacterium
AGGCCGATGACATCCATATACCCTTCCACGATGACGGCCTGCCTGTCCTGACGAATGGCGCGGCGGGCTTCATACAAACCATAGAGCAGATCGCTCTTGTTGAAGAGCGCGGTCTGCGGCGAATTGATATACTTGGCCGCTTCCTCGGCAGAAAGCGCGCGGGCGCCAAAGCCAACCACCCGCCCGCGCACATCGCGGATGGGGATCATCAGGCGGTGGCGAAAGGTGTCGTAATGGCCGGCGCCGCTCTGCCGCTGGCGCACCAGACCAACGGCCAGCAAGTCTTCGGCCTTGTAGCCGCGCTGCTGAAAATGCCGCAAGGTATTGTCCCAGCCTGAGGGCGCATACCCCAGGCCAAAGGCTTCGATGGTCTCCGGTTGCAGGCCGCGTTCTTCGCGCAGGTAGCGCAGGGCCTCGGCGCCGGCAGGCGAATGGAGCAGCAGATTGTGATAGAAGAGCGTCGCTTCTTCCAGCAAGGCATAGAGATGATCGTGCGCCTGGCGGGCGGCCGGCTCCCGACGGTAGGCCGCCAGGTCTACGCCAGCCTTTTCCGCCAGATATTCCAGCGCCTCGCGGAAATCCATCCCCTGCTTCTTCATCACAAAGGAGAACACATCTCCGCCTTCGCCGCATTCGCCAAAACAATACCATGTGCCGGTCTCCGGCCAGACGGCAAACGAGGGGGTGCGCTTGTTCTCGTGGAAGGGACAAAAACCCGTGTAGTTACGGCCCGAACGGCGCAGCTGCACGCCGGATTCGGTCACCAGGTCTACAATATCAATGCGGGCTTTGATCTCATCAACGGCAGAGGGCATAGCGTCCTGTCTGAAGAGGGAATGCGTCAAGGGCAATTATAGATGCTTTTGCCCGTTTGCATGGCTGTTTGGGCAAAAAAACCGCCGTCCTTCATGACGGCGGCATTGCAATCGTTCTCTGGGGGTTTAAAACCCTTCCAGGCGGCTGAGGTCGGCCACGTTCTCCGCCAGGGAGGCCACGCGCTGCAAGAGCGCCAGACGATTCTGCCGCACCGCCGGGTCTTCGTCCATCACCAGCACCTGGTCGAAGAAGGCGTTGATGGCTGGCGCCAGGGAGGTGATGGTTTGCAACAAGGCATCGACGCTGGCCGGCGGTTGAACGGACTCCAGGGCCTGGAAGAGCGCCCGTTCGGAGGGTTCGCGCAGCAATTCGCGGCGCACCGACGCGGCGGGCGGCTCTTTGGCCGAGCGGATGATGCGCACACAACGGGCGTAGGCCGGCAGGAGCTGCTCCCAATCGGGGCGCTGCACCCAGTCTTGCAGGCGCAGCGATTCGCGCGCCGCCGCCGCCGGATTGCCGCCTTGCGCCGCCAGCACGGCTTCGACCACATCGTAGCGCAAGCCGCGCTCTTGCAGCAACACGCGCAAGCGCCCAACCAAGAAGGAGAAGACCTGTTGCTGCACTTCCGCCGATACCGGCAGCGGCTGCACCGCCGCGGCGGCGGCGATGGCCGTTCGCAGGTCGAAGTCCAGGTGGTGCTCCATCAAGGGGAGCACCACGCCCAGGGCGGCGCGCCGCAGTGCGAAGGGATCGCGGTTGCCGCTGGGCGCCAACCCTGCGGCGAACAACCCGACCAGCGAATCGAGGCGGTCGGCCAGGGCCAGCGCCAGGCCGATGCGCGTCTGCGGGACAGGTTGGTATTGTTCGCCGATGGCGGCGGCCACTTCCGGCGCCTCGCCGGAATGCAAGGCGTATTCCCGCCCCATAATGCCCTGTAACGAGGTCATCTCCGTGACCATCTGAGTCACCAGGTCGGCCTTTGCCAGGTAGGCCGCCCGCTCCAGCAAGGGCAAAGCCGCTTCCAGGCCCAACATGCGCCCGATCTGCGGAGCCAGTTTTTCGATGCGCTGGTTCTTGTCCAGCATGGACCCAAGTTCGGACTGGAAAGTCAGCCGCGCCAGACGGGGACGGAAGTCTTCCAGCGAGTGTTTTCGGTCTTCGCGGACGAAATAAGCTGCATCGGAAAAGCGGGCGCTCAGCACATGCTCGTTCCCCTGGCGCACCACCTCCAGGTGGCGATCGTCCCCGTTGCGCACGGCCACAAAATGCGCCATCAGGCGGCCTTCGGCATCGACCACCGGGAAGTAGCGCTGATGTTTGCGCATGACCCCAATGAGCACCTCGCGCGGCAAGGAGAGAAATTCCGGCGCGAAACTGCCAGCAAAAGCCGTCGGCTTTTCCACCAGGTTGGCGACTTCGACCACTGTCTCTTATACACATCTC
>WGAD01000088.1 GCA_015489255.1 Anaerolineales bacterium
ATCGTAGGCTGGGGACCAGGTTCCCTCTGGCGCCTGTAATTCCCACTCGTCCACCAATGACCGCAGGTAGTGGCGCAAGCCGGCCCGACCCACATAATGCCGCTGATGAGGCACTGATGGGGCTTCCGGGGCGACGATACCTGCTTCTCGTTCATCGATAAGTCCCTGAATGCCTGCTGAACCGTCGTAGCAAAAGACCCAGGCGTGACCGCTCATCTCCAAGGTGTAATCGCCCCTCGGCAGGCGACGACGGAAGGCCTCCCACAACCGCATCTGGCTTTGCTCGACGGCCAAGTTGCCCACCACAGCTCGATAAAGCTGGTCATACCAGAACGGTGCATCCAGATGCGCTGCACCGGGCGCCCAAGCCGGCGCCAGCCGGTTGATCCCTTGAGCAACCTGCCGCTGGGCGTCAATGGCTTCTGTTTTAAAGTTGGCTTCACCAACGCACTTGGTCTCGATGACCTCCATATGCAGAGGCAGTTCGCCATTGGCTTCCGGCGGGATGGCGATGAAGAGTAAATCGGGCAGTTTGCCGTTGAACCAGTGGGCGAAGTCGTCCAGGTAAATCCAGGCGGTCAGCGCACCGGGGTGTCTTTCCAGATAGCGACGCGTGGTCTGGTGCTTGGCGACGACCAGTCCAATCAGTTCGTTGAGGAATGCGCCCGGTCCAGCAGCCCGGAGCACAATGTCACCGGAGACCTCTTTGGCCTCTTCCACCAATCTGCGGGCGACCTGGCGGCGAAATTCCTCTGGCGTGCCGGGCAAGAGCGTCTCCAAATTGACTGTCAGGCGACTTTCGACAATGTCCTGCACCCGACGGGATGACGAAACCGTCAGGTTGTGCCGACGCTTAATGCCCAAGCCCAAGGAATAGCGAATGACCTGGACGGTCTCGGTGAAGGTGTCCTCCAGTAGAAAGCGGTCCACGATGGTGTCGTAACAGACCACCCAGTTGAAACGGCGGTGCAGTTCAGCCAGTTTCCGTTCCCAGGACTGGAGGGAAATGCGTTGGCGGAAGGCGGCCAGTGCTTTCGGCGAAGCGGCCTTTTGCTCAGCGGCAGCCCATTGGCTCAGGTAAAAATGGCGGAACAGAGGCGGTTGGGGCGGTGGCGTCAATTCGGTAATACGGCTGACCTCGCCGTGCTCAAAAGGAATCTGCTGGGCGCGATAGTGGGGAAGCTCGAGGGAACTGTGATCATCGGGACTGTGGACAGCGGCAGGCTCTGGATCCATCTCAGCCTCGATGTCCTGCCCTTGCTCGGCTAGCACGTCGGGCAAAATGACCAGGTCAGTATCACCCAGTTGGCCGAACAGTTCCTCATAACTGCATTCCAGCACGCGCAGGCTGACCGGCGGAAAGTAAGCATTGGCAGGGCGTTCGACAAATTCTTCGTGAGCGTTCAGCCATTCAACCACCCGGCGGTAAAGGGGCGCGCCCTGGTCGGTGCTGTGGACGATGACGTTCAGGTGCAGGTCCCAGTGTCGGCGGCGGGCCAATTGGGCCAGTCGCTCCACCAGCATGCCGGGCAGGGCGCCGTTGCGGCACTGGATCAGGTACACCTCCAATCCATCGCGGACAAAAGGATAGGTTTCCACATAATCCTGCACCACGCGGGCCAGTTCGCGGGCCGCGATATTGGCGGCCTTTTCTCCTTCGGCCTCAGAGACCAAAGTTGGGTCCAGGCCAAAGGCGACTGTCGCTCGCCCGGCCCGGCGGAACAATTCATAGCCGTCCATCTCATGGACGGGTAGGAAATAATCAGGACGGCGGTCGCGACCAGGCAAGGCCAACACTGCTGGATAGCCTGCCGAGCCGTAGGTGATTTCCAGCTCTTGCCGGAAGCGACGTTCATCCACAACAGTCGCTGGATGGTCCGCGTCCAGCAAACGGGCGATGAAGTCATCAAAGGCGTGGATTCGCGCCCGCTGCCAGTAGAGTTTGAGGGGGTGCAGGGCTGGCATCACCGCCCATTCGCCAAAGGTCTCCAGCCCGACCATCCAGGCCTGCGTGAGCAGCCGGTAACCATGCAGCACCTCCTGCCCCTGACGGAGATTGGCGATGGCGGTTTGCAACAAGGTGTCGTAAGCGGTTAGGAAATCATCCAAAGCTGTGGACAGGATGCCGTGCCCGGCCGCATTGCTCACAAAACCGGCCCACGCCTCCTCCAGCGCGACAATGGCGTCTTCCAAGGCGGCGCGGGTTTCAGGTCGCGCCCGCTGAGCCAGGGCCTGGCGCAACGCTGCTCCCAGGTCGGTGAAGTCTCGATACCAGGCCCCCAGGCTGGCGACGGGGCGGCTGAGATCCAGGTCGCCGATCTGATCAGCAGGGGCGCACGTGTTGTAGATGGGAATGGGCAATCGGCGGGTGGTAGAGGCAGAGGGAGGCTCGTTGGGATATTGCATGGCCAGCCGGTCGGCCTCGGCGCGCAGGTGGGCAAATGTCGCTCCATCCGGCCCTTCGGAGCGGTATTGCCAGGTCAGTTCCGCCCGATCCAGTGTTTCCTCGCCTTCATCATCAGTTCTGACGACTGTTACTCGGAAGGGCAAATCGACTTTGATTTTTTGTTCCCGTTCGCCTTCTCCCTCTACCTCGGTCTGACCAACCAGATCGGCGTGCTGTTGGGCCAGGGCCCAGAGAGCGTCCAATTGCCACTGCACGTGAGGCATTCGCCCTTCGATCCCGCCGTAGAGGGTGCGGAAGGCCAGCAACCCCTCGGCCTCTTTGGCCTTAATCTGTTCCAATGCGGCTTCGTCAAATTGAACACGCAGGAACATTCCGGTAGGCTGTTCGTCCTGGAGGGGAAGCAAGAGTTCCACGGCCAGGCTGGTGAGACCAGCGATAAAATCGGGAGTCTTGCGGCGTTTGACGCCCCGCAGGCGATGCAGTTGATTGCGCAATTTTTTGGGCAAGGCGTCGCCGTAATCGGTCAATAGCGCGTCCAGCCCCTCAT
>WGAD01000089.1 GCA_015489255.1 Anaerolineales bacterium
ATTTTTGCGCACAGCCACGGAGATGTGTTCCCAGGGGAAGATTTCGTCCACGAAACGTTGCCGGTGGGTGTAAAAGGCCGGGTCCAGGCCGACGGCAGCAAAGGCTTGCCGCCAGGCTTCGTAATCGGCGTGTTCGTACCAGGCATCGAAACGGGCGCCGCGGCGCCAGGCCTGGTAGATGACCTCGGCCATGCGCCGATCTCCGCGGGAGAGCCAGGCCTCGAGCAGGGTTTCATCGGGTTCTGTCCACGAAAGTTTGATGCTGCGATCGCGCAGTTCACGGCGCAGCAGCGCCTGTTTGGCGCGGATCTGTTCTGGCGTATCGCAGGCCACCCATTGGAAGGGGGTGTGCGGTTTGGGTACAAAGGTGCTGACCCCAGCGTGAACTTTGGCCCGTCCGCCGATGGTTTGCCGTCCGACTTTGAGAATGCGCTTGCATAAATCGGCGATGGCCTGAACGTCTTCCAGGGTTTCGGAGGGGTGGCCGATCATGAAATACAGTTTGATGGTCGTCCAGCCGTGGCTGTAGATCTCGCGGGCGGTGGCGAGGATTTGCTCGTCCGGGATGAATTTGTTGATGATGCGGCGCATTCGCTCGGTGGCGGCCTCGGGCGCCAGGGTGAAGCCGGACGAGCGGCGACGCTGCAATTTTTCCATCAGAGCCACTGAGACGCTTTCAATGCGCAACGAAGGCAGGGAAACGGAGAGATGGCGGTCGGCAAATCGCTGGCTGATCGCTTCGACCAGGTCTTCAATGTGGCTGTAATCCGAGGAAGAGAGCGAGAGCAGGGCCAGTTCTTCGAAGCCGGTGTTGCGGATGGCCTCTTCGGCGGCATCGACGATTTCTTTTACGCTGCGTTCGCGCACAGGGCGCATGATCATGCCGGCGTGGCAGTAGCGGCAGCCGCGGGTGCAGCCGCGCATAATTTCAACAGCGGCGCGGTTGTGCACGCTGCCGATGTTGGGCACCAGCAGGCGGGTGGGGGCCGGCGGCAGACGGGGCACCATGCGTTTGAGCACGGTCGCTGGCGCCTCCTCGGCCAGCGGGCGGATCTCGGCGATGGTGCCATCTTCCTGGTAGGTGACGCGGTACAGGGAGGGGACGTAAACGCCCTGAATGCGCGCCAGCTGCCGCAAGAGGGCCGCGCGCGGCTGTTGGCTGTCCTTCCATGCCTGCCAGGTGGCGATGATGTCGTGGACGATGGCTTCTCCTTCGCCGATGGCAAAGGCATCGATGAAGGCGTGCATGGGCTCCGGGTTGGTGACGGCGTGTCCGCCGGCGATCACCAGCGGGTGTTCTGCCGTTCGCTCTGCGCTGCGCAGCGGGATGCCGGCGAGGTCGAGCAGGTTGAGCGTGGAAGTGTAGAGAGTTTCGTAAGGCAGGGAAAAGCCGATGATATCAAAAGCCGCAACCGGGCGCTTGCTTTCCAGCGTATAGAGGGGGATGCCCGCGCGGCGCATTTCCGCTTCCATATCTACCCAGGGGGCATAGGCGCGTTCGGCCAGGGCGTCGGGACGGCGGTTGATCTGATCGTACAACACCTGAATGCCCATGTTCGAGATGCCGATTTCGTACACATCGGGGAAGATGAGGGCCAGGCGGGTGCGCACGCTGTTCCAGGGCTTGTGGATGCTGTTCCACTCGCCGCCAACGTAACGACCGGGTTTTTCTACCTTTAAGAGCACGTTATCCAGCTTGCGCTGGATTTCTTTGGGGGTCAACATGCGGGTAATTATACCAGAGGCTTCTTGTCCAAAATTACCGGCCAGACGCTAACGGACGTGGGGAGGGCGTTTGATCCAGCGGCGGTAAGCCAGCAGGGGCGGCAACAGGGTAGCGATGAGCAAGAGGGTTGCCCCCAAGACGATCTCGCTCGTCTGGCGATCGGCAGGGGGATTTCCTTCGGCCGGTAGGATGGCAGCCTTTGCCGGGCTGGCTGCGAATAGCAGGCCGGCCAACAGCAGAATGAGCAGCAAAAAAATGGTGGAAGAGCGCATAAGGGCAGTATAAGGTGCCGGGCGGTTTTCGTCAATGAAGGCCAGAGGCGGAGCATGTTTTCTCCCTTTCTCCGGGGTGCTGCAGGATAGAAAAATACCTAAAAAAGGCATAAAGTGGACAAATCCTCCACCAAATAGCGTGTATAATACATACTCAGTCAAGCTTGTTTTAATCTTCACCTTGGCGAGAAACCAATTCAGAGGAGCCTGTATGGGAGAAAAACTGGTTGCTTTGTTGCGCAGGCCGTCTATGCGCGTGGCGCTGGGGGTTTTTGTGCTGCTCGTGTTGGGCGGCGCGGGTTTTGGCGTCTGGCAGAGCCAACAACCCCCGCCACAGCCGATCGAGTTCAATCACAGCCGCCACGCCGAGGTCGGCGTGCAATGTCTCTACTGCCACACCGGCGCATTGACGGGGCCGACGGCCGGCCTGCCCAGCGCTGAAAAATGCTGGGCCTGCCATCAGCAGATCCCCATCACCAAGCCTGGGCAGCAACAGCTGGCCGATTACATCGCCAGTGGAGAGCCGATCCCCTGGGTGCCGGTGGCTATCCAACCGGATTTTGTACAATTCAACCACAGGCCGCATATTGCCGCGGCGGTAAGCTGTGAAACCTGTCATGGTGACGTCAGCAATATGACGGTGGCCGAGCCGCAGCCAGACCAGAACATGGGCTGGTGCCTCGACTGTCATATTGAGGCCAGCAAGGGCAACGAAGAAATGCGAACCCGCTTGCTCGACTGCGCCACCTGTCACTACTAAACCGCAGAGGACGAGAAAGCATATGAGCAAAAAAATTTCCCGACGAGATTTTCTCAAGCTGGCTGGCGCTGGCGGAGCGGCAGCGGCGCTCACCGGTTGTGGGCCGGCCTCGCGTTATGTCCGCCGTGAACCCTACACCCAGATGCCCGAGTACACTCACCCCGGAAAGAGCACCTATTTTGCCACCACCTGTTTCGAATGTTCCGCCGGGTGCGGCCTGCTGGTGCGTACCTTCCAGGGGCGGGCCATTAAAGTGGAGGGCAATCCTTACCATCCGGTCAGCGGCGGCAAGACTTGTGCCCGCGGGCAGGCGACGGTGGAAGGGTTGTACAACCCGGATCGGGTTCAGGGGCCGTTGCGCGTTGCGCGTGGTGCGGCCAATGAGTCGATCAACTGGGATCAGGCCATCGGCGTGGTGGCCGGCGCCCTGACGCAATACCAGCCCGACGAGATCGCCTTCCTTTTGGGCATGGCGCCCGATCATCTCTTCGACCTGGTGTCTGAACTGGCGGCGGCTGGCGGCGCTCGTCCGCCCCTGCGGTTCGGCGCTTTAGGCATGTTCGAAGCGCGCAACACCTTGTTGAAGGCGACGGGCCGGGTGTTTGCCCAGGAGGCCATGCCCTTCTTCGACATGGCCAACGCGGATGTCGTCTTCTCCTTTGGCGCCAACTATCTGGAAACCTGGGTTTCTCCGGTGGCGCAGGCGCGGGCCTTCTCCTCCATGCGGCGCGGCAAACCGGGGCGGCGGGGCTACATTGTCCATTTTGAGCCGCGGATGTCGCAAACGGCCAGCGTCGCCGATGAATGGGTGCCGATCGCGCCCGGAACCGAGGGGCTGGTGGCGGCAGCCTTGGGCATCATGGTGGCTGAAGCGCGCGGTCAGCGCGTGCCGGCTGCCTATGCCTCCCTGAACCTGGAAGATTTGCTGAAACAGGCCGATGTGGACGAGGAAGTTCTCCGTCGGCTGGCGCAGATCTTCGCCGAGGCCCGCGAGCCGCTGGCTATCCCGGGCGGCAGCGCGTTGGGGCAGATCAATGGCCTGGAGAACGCCCAGGCTATCTTGATGCTTAACGCCGTTGTTGAGAACCTCGGCAAACCCGGGGGCGTTTTCCTCAGCCAGGTAGCCGCCGTGCGAGACGATGCCTACCACCGCCCGAACACGTTGTACGAAATCTATCAACTCATCAAGGACATGCGCGAAGGCAAGATCAAGGCCCTTTTCATTCACGGCGTCAACCCTGCCTTTGAACTGCCGGCTGCGCTGGCCTTTGACCAGGCCCTGGAAAAGGTGGAACTGGTCGTTTCGTTTGCCACCTTCCCCGACGAAACCGCCCGTCTGGCCGATTACATCCTGCCAGATCATGCCGGGCTGGAATCCTGGGGCTATCAGAAGGTCGTGGGTGTAGGCCCGGCGGTTGTCTCCGGAGCGCAACCCGTGGTGCTGCCGGTCTTCGATACGCGCGCTACCGCCGATGTGTTGCTGGCCGCCGTGCAAAAGGCGGGAGGCGCGCTGGCGACCGCCCTGCCCTATAAAGACGAAGTGGACTTCATTCGCCAGTCCGTAGCCGGTTTGCGGCGGGCGGCGGGCGGGCACTATTCCGCCGCCGATGAGGCCACCTTCTTCTCCCGCTTCCAGCAATTCGGCGGCTGGTGGACGCAGGAAGCGGCGGCGGCAGCCCCGCAGGCCGCCTCGGAGCAGCCGCTGTCGGTTGCAGCGCCGGAGTTCGATGGCGAGGGCGAACTGTTCCTCCTGCCCTATCCTTCGCCTATCCTGGGTGACGGCGCCGGCGCCAACCGCCCCTGGCTGCAAGAAACCCCCGACCCGACGACCACGGTCATGTGGAATACCTGGGTGGAGATGAACCCCGAAACCGCCCGTGAACTGGGCGTGACGGACGACGACGTCATCCGCCTGGTCACCCCCTATGGGACGCTGGAAGCCAGCGTATACCGTTACCCGGCCATTCGCCCGGACGTGATTGCCATTCCCTTTGGGCAAGGACACACGGCCCTGGGGCGGTATGCGGAAAACCGCGGTGCGAACCCGGCGCGCATTTTGGGCGTCAAAGTCAACAAAGCCGGCGACCTGGCTTTTGCGGCTACGCGGGTGAAAGTGGAAAAGACGGGACGCCAGCGCCCGCTGGCGCGGGCAGAAGACCGCGTCGGCGTGTACGGCGATGGTGAATAGGAGGCGAGGATCTGATGGCTGCTGAAGAAAAAGGCAAATGGGGCATGGTCATCGATCAGGACATCTGCACGGGGTGCAACGCCTGTGTGGTGGCCTGCGCGATGGAAAACAACATCCCCTTCGTTGGAGAAGATGAAACCGCCTACGGGCGCGGAATGCACTGGATTCGGGTGGAACGCCAATGGGAAGGGCACTTCCCCGAAGTGGCCGCGGTATATCAACCGGTGATGTGCCAGCAATGTGGCCGGGCTCCCTGCGAACCGGTTTGCCCGGTGTTCGCCACCCTGCACAGCGAGACAGAACACATCAACTTGCAGGTGTACAACCGCTGCATTGGCACGCGCTATTGCGCCAACAACTGCCCTTACGTGGCTCGCCGTTTCAATTGGTTCGATTACGAATGGCCGGCGCCGCTGGACAATCACCTCAACCCCGATGTGACCGTCCGCGGACGCGGTGTGATGGAAAAATGCACCTTTTGTGTGCAACGCATCAAACGCGCCGAAGACGAAGCCGCTGCCGAAGGGCGCGAGGTGCGCGACGGTGAAGTTCAGCCCGCTTGCGCCCAGGCCTGCCCTACGGATGCCATCATCTTCGGGCGGCTGGACGACCCCGAAAGCCGGGTGAGCAAGGCCGCTCGCTCTAAGCGAGGTGAACGGTTGCTGGAAGACCTGGGCACCCAACCCAAGGTGACCTATCTCAAGGGAGGCGCGCGCTATGACTGATCACGCGCACAACATTCCGGAAGAATTCAAAGAATCTTTGATGTTCGACCCGCGCCCGCGCGAAGAAATGAACGACATGGTGATGGAGTCCATGCACACCGTGGGCAAGGCCTATTGGTGGGCAGTGGGCATTTTGAGCTTCATCGTGGCAACCAGCCTCTTTGGCGTCTGGTTTTTTATGATCTTCAAGGGCATGGGCTACGCTGGCATGAATGTCCCCGTTTTCTGGGGGTTGTTCATCGTCAACTTCGTCTTCTGGATCGGCATCAGCCATGCGGGCACCTTCGTTTCGGCGATCTTGCGGGTTTTCAAGGCGGAATTTCGCCGCCCCTTCACCCGCGCCGCCGAATTGATGACCACCTTCGGCCTGGCCTCGGCGGGGATGTATCCGCTCATCCACCTGGGGCGCGTCTGGGTTTTCTACTGGATGATCCCGTATCCTAACCAGCGTTTACTCTGGCCGAACACCCGCTCTCCGCTGGTGTGGGACTTCATGGCAATCACCACTTATCTCTTGTCCAGCCTGATGTACCTCTACCTGCCCCTCATCCCCGATATGGCCATGGCGCGCGACCGTTCCACCGGCTGGCGCTATACGGTCTATCGCCTGCTGGCGCTGGGCTGGCGAGGCACGGAAAAGGAATGGGCTTACCTGCGCAAGGCGATCAACATTTTCGCCTGGGCCATCATTCCGGTGATGTTCTCGGTGCACACCATCGTCTCTTGGGACTTCGCCGTCTCGATGAAGATCGGCTGGCATTCCACCATCTTCGGCCCCTATTTCGTCACCGGCGCCATCTTGTCCGGCGTTTCGGCGGTGATGATGGTGCTGTTCGTCATCCGCGCCACCATGAAGCACATGAAGTACTTCATCCGCCTGGAACACTTCGACGCCCTGGCCAAACTGGTGCTGATCTTTTCCATGTCGTGGGCCTATTTCTTCTACAACGATTTCCTTTTGGAATGGTACGGCGGCGAAAAGACCGGCCACGAAATGCTGGCAAACCTGATGTATGGCCCCAACGCCTGGATCTGGTGGTCGATGCTGGTCTTCAATATCCTCATCCCCTGGCTGACTTTGTGGAGCAAGAAAGTGCGCCGCACGCCCTGGTTGCTCTTCGTCATCGCCACCCTGATCAACGTCGGCATGTACTTCGAGCGCGTGGTCATCGTCACCATGATCCCGCAGGTGAACCGCTTCCCCTTCGCCTGGGGCGACTACGTGCCGCGCATGGAGATCTTCATCTCCATTGGCTCGCTGGCGCTTTTCCTGCTGCTGTATTTGCTGGCCTCGCGCCTGATTCCCATCATCCCAGTGTGGGAAGTGGAAGAAGGCCACCATGCCCACTCCTTGCGTAAATACGGCAAGGAATACATCCCCACCGTCAGCGACCTGGATTAGTGAGGTGCCGGAATGAGTGAAAAAATGTACGTGGCCTTGTTTGGCGGCCTGGATGAAACAGCGACGGCGCTGGATGCCCTGCGTGCGATCGGCGTGGCAGAAGACCGCATGGAAGTGATGTCGGGCGTGCCTTTTGGCGAAAAAATGCTTGGCCGTCCGGCGTTGGAAACCCATGTGGGGCGGTTTGCCCTGGTGGGGGCCGTGCTGGGTTTCCTCAGCAGCGTGGCGTTGAATTTCGGCACGGTGGCGCTCTACCCGCTGCGGGTGGGCGGTTTCCCGCTCTATGCGGTAGCGCCGACCTGGGTGCTGACCTTTGAGCTGACCATGCTGGGAATGCTGCTGGCCACCTTCTTTGGCGTATTGGTCGAATTGATATTCGACATGTTCTCTCACAAGCCCTACGACCCGGCCATCAGCGACGGGCAGATTGGCATTTTCTTCACCTGCGATGAGAACACCTTCGCCCGGGCGAAGACCGCCCTGCAAGAACAGGGCGCCTCTGCGGTGAAGGCAGTGGAGGCAAAAGTGCTATGAGTTTACGCAAACGTTTGCTGATTCTGGGGGCGGTGCTCATCGCCCCTCTGGTGCTCGGCCTGCTGGTGACGTATGAGGTCATCAACCTGGAGTGGATTTCCACCATGGAAATTGGTCAGGCCTACCAGCCGATGGAACAACCCCTGCCCGTTCCCGCCCAGTCGGTGCCCATCGAAGGGGCGGCCTATGTGGATGGCGCCGGCGCGCCGGAAAACCCCGTGCCCGCGGATGAGGTCTCTCTGGCCCGTGGTCAGATGCTCTACGAGATCAACTGTCTGTTGTGCCACGGCCCGCAAGGCAAAGGAGATGGCTCGGTGGCAGAGTTCCTGGACAACCCGCCCTCCGACCTGACGGCGGATTCTGTCGTCTCCAAGAGCGACGGCTCGCTCTTCATCATCATCAGCGCTGGCGTTCCCGGCAAGATGCCCGCCCTGAGCGAAAACCTGACGGTGCGCGAGCGCTGGGACGTGGTCAACTACATCCGCACCTTTGGGCCGTAAGGAGCACAGAGACATGAACGATTTCAAGAAACTTTTCTATGGCGTGCTGGCTGTCTTCGTGCTGGTGCTCTTGCTGTGGGTCGGGTGGATGGGCTTTCTCAGCGATCGGGGCGTGGACGCGGCCCGCCTGGAAGCGCTGACGCCCATCCCGACGCTGATTCCGGCGACCCTGCCCGCGCCCGACTACGCCGCCGCAGCGGCGGATGTGCGCTGCGAGACGACCCCCGTCGATCTGCTGGGCGCCTGGGTCGCTGCCGGCGCCCCCGAAGAAGGCGCTTTCCCCTTTACCGACCTGGCTACGGGCGAGGCCTGCCAGGCGACCTTTGCCAAAGACGTGATGCGCCTCTTCAGCGAGGCCAACCTGTGGTATTCGGGCGCTCCCTCTTGCACCACCTGCCACACGTCCGACCCGGCCACCGCCCAGGGCGGCCTGAGTCTTTCGTCCTACGCTGGCTTGATGGCCGGTTCTGCCAACACGGCGGACCTGTTTGCCGGTGGCAACTGGGAGGCTTCGCGGATGCGCGAAGTGCTGGTGACGGGTTACATGCCGCTGGGCCGTCCGCCTGATGTGCCGCCCAACGGCCCGGTCATTTTGGCCGGAGAACGTGTGGCCGAAGAATAAGAAAAAAAGGACGCCTCTTGCAGGCGTCCTTTTTTTGTGGCGGAGAGGGTGGGATTTGAACCCACGAACCCTTGCGGGTTACACGCTCTCCAGGCGTGCGCGCTAGGCCAGACTACGCGACCTCTCCACTTGGCGGCGGCTATTATACCACGAGTGCCGCCTCTGTGAAGGTTTGCCGGCGATTTTTGCATGGCGGTCTGCGGAGAGAAAGCCGCCTTTCTCGCCCGGCGCGCAGCAGGGCATTTAGCCGAGCGGCTCAAAGCGGGCGGTGAAGTGCTTGAGCAATTTGGGCGCATACGTAAAGCGATAGCCGCGGATGTCTTCTGCGCGGTGGGCGATGCGCCCGGCCACCTCGGCCACATAATCCAGGTGCGATTGGGTGTACACCCGGCGGGGGATCGCCAGCCGAACCAGTTCCAACTGCGGATACACCATCTGCCCGCTTTCGGGATCTTCATAGGAGAACATGACCGAGCCAATCTCCACCCCGCGCACACCGCCTTCGCGATAGAGCTCCACTGCCAGGGCCTGGCCGGGGAATTCGCGGTGCGGGATGTGCGGCAGCAGGGCGCCGGCATCCAGGTACACGGCGTGGCCGCCCGGGGGCTCGATAAGGCGGATGCCATTTTCGCGCAGCCGCGCGGCCAGGTACGCGGTTTGGGCGATGCGGTAAGCCAGGTAATCGGCATCCAGCCCCTCGCGCAGCCCGACCGCCATGGCGTCCAGGTCTCGCCCTGCCAGCCCGCCATAGGAGACAAAGCCCTCACGCAAGATCAATTCGTTGGATACGCGCCGGAAGAGGGCCTCGTCGTTCATGCAGAGCAGCCCGCCGATGTTGACGATGGCGTCTTTTTTGGCGCTCATCGTCATGCCGTCGGCCAGGCTGAACATTTCGCGCGCGATTTCCAACAGGCTTTTGTCGGCATAGCCGGGCTCGCGCTGTTGAATGAAATAACAGTTTTCGGCATAACGAGCGGCATCGATGAAGAAGGGGATGCCGTAGGCGTGGTAGGTTTCGGAGACAGCCCGCAAGTTGGCCATAGAAACAGGCTGACCGCCGCCGGCGTTGTTGGTGACGGTGATCATACCAAAGGGGATGTTTTCCGGCCCGGTGTCTTCAATGAAGGCTTTCAGGCGGTCAACATCTAGATCGCCCTTGAAGGGGTGGTCGCTTTGAGGGTTGAAGGCTTCGTCGATCACCAGGTTGACGGGGCGTCCGCCGCGGGCGCGGATATTGGCGTCGGTGGTATCGAAGTGCATGTTCGAAGGGACAAATTGCCCCGGTTGGACGAGGGCCGCGCTGAGGATGTTTTCCGCCGCTCTCCCCTGGTGGGTGGGGACGAAATAACGAAAGCCGAAGATGTCTTCCACGGCTTCTTTCAGGCGGTAATAGGAGCGGGCGCCGGCATACGATTCATCGCCTTGCATCAGGGCGGCCCATTGTTGTTGGCTCATGGCGCCGGTGCCGGAATCGGTCAGCAAGTCGATGAAAATATCTTCTGCGCGCAGCGCAAAGAGGTTGTAGCCAGCGGCACGCAAGGCCGCCTCGCGTGCTGAACGGTCGATCAGGCGGATGGGTTCAACGACCTTAATGCGAAAGGGTTCGGGCAAGTATTGAGGCATAGGGTTCTCCTGAAAAGAGAGAGTGGAAAACACGATGCTTTAAGTTTACCTCTGCTTGGGCAACTTGTGGCTGCTGGCAGGGTTTTGGGACATGGTGACAAATATCATGCGCTAAATTGACACTGAAGGCTGTAGAAAAGGGGCTGCTTATGGTAAAATCTGCTTGTTCTATGCAATATGCTTGGATTAAGTAGATTAATCTTATGAATCCACTGCTCAGGAGTGCATATGCAGACTGAATGGCTATACATCGGGTTGTTTTTGGTTCTGGGGATGGTCATGCCGGCCATGGCATTGATGATTTCGTGGCTGGTAGCGCCGAAAAAACCCAACCCCATCAAGCAGAGTACCTATGAGTGCGGTGTGGAGACCGTGGGAGAGGCCTGGGTGCAGTTCAAAGCAGAGTATTACATCTTCGCACTGGCCTTCTTGATCTTCGATGTGGAAACGGTCTTCCTCTTCCCGTGGGCGTTGGCTCTGGACAAATTGCCGCTCTTTGCAGTGGTGGAAGGCATCGTCTTCATCCTCATCCTGTTGGCCGGTCTGGTCTATCTCTGGCGCAAGGGTGAACTGGAGTGGGCGTAAGACAATCCAGAAGGGCTGAAAGTTGAACCTGCTTTCGGCCTTTTCTATGTTCTGTTGAGGAGCGACCCATGACATTTTGGAGTGATCCCATTCGTTTTGTTGCCGACTGGTTGCTGGGCGTGTTGACCGGTTGGGGGCTGACGGAATCCGCATCGGATGCGATTCTGATGGTTCTCGGCGCGGTGGCGTTGATAACCTTTGCCCTGGTTTTTGATATCTTCCTGGTGTGGGTGGAACGCAAGGTGGTGGCGCGCTTCCAGGACCGCCTGGGGCCCAACCGCCTGGGGCCGTTTGGCCTTTTCCAGCCCTTCGCCGATGTGATCAAGTTGATCATCAAGGAAGATATTACGCCGGCTGGGGCAAACAAATTCCTGTATAACCTGGCGCCGGTGCTTTCCATCGGTTCGGTTTTGTTGCTGTGGGCGGTGATACCGCTGGCGCCGCGCATCTACGGCCTGGATATGAACGTCGGCCTGTTGTATGTGGTGGCTGCGGGTGCGCTGGGGACGCTGGCGATTATCTTTGCCGGTTGGGCTTCGAACAACAAATACGCCCTGCTGGGCGCCTTTCGCCTGGTGGCGACGATGGTGGCCTACGAGGTGCCGATGGTCGTCGTCTTGCTCATTCCGGCTATCCTGGCCGATTCGCTGAGCATCTGGCAGATCACCGCCAGCCAAAACATCTGGTATGTGATCCTTTCGCCCCTGGGCGCGCTGATCTTCCTCATCGCCGCCATCGCCGAATTGGGACGTTCCCCCTTCGATCTGACCGAGGCTGAATCGGAAATTGTGGCCGGTTACAACATCGAATACAGCGGGATGAAGTTCGGTTTGTTCTACGCGGGCGAATTGTTGCACGCGTTCACCTTTGGCGGTTTTGTCGCTATCCTTTTCTTCGGCGGTTGGCGTGGGCCGGGCGCCGAACAATATCCGCTCCTGGGCGCTTTTTACTTCATGTTGAAGGCCATGATTGGCTACTGGGTGATTATGTGGGTCAAATACACGGTGCCGCGTATCCGCATCGACCACATGCTGGCGTTCAACTGGAAGTTCCTGACGCCGCTCTCTCTGGTGGTGCTGATGGTCACGGCGGTGCTGGACAAGGTGTTGGCTGGCGTTGCGCCCTGGCTGTATGCGCTGATTATGTTCCTGTCTAATCTGCTGATCGCCTGGGTGACGATAGAAATTTTGCGTGCCCTGGGCCGCCGCGCTGGCGAACAGGCGGTAACGCAGCAGGTGGCGCGTTACTAAATGAGGAGCGAGATATGACGGCTATGCAAATCTTCTTTCTCTTTTTCGCGGCTGTGATTTTGGGCGCCTCGGTAAAAGTGGTGACCGAGCGCAACCTGTTGTACGCCGCCCTGTGGCTGGTGTTGTCTCTCCTGGGGGTGGCCGGCTTGTATATGATGC
>WGAD01000090.1 GCA_015489255.1 Anaerolineales bacterium
ACCCAAGCTCTTCGTCAATGGCATACCCCTGCCCCGTCCGCGGCCAAAAAAGCCGAAACCGCGCCGGCCGGTCACCCTGGCGCAGCTGCCGCGGCAGTGCACGGCCGTCATCCTCGCCGAAGACAAGGTGCAGCCTGACCCGTCTCAGCGCCGGGCGGACAACCGGAAATGATTTCCGTTCCATTGAAAGAGGAAAAACGCGAAGGTTTGTCCGCCCATGCTTTCCTCGCCGCGCCGCGCGGTTCTGCCCTTCCCCCGTCATCAAAACATAACGGCAGATGACATGCCTTCCGCCTTCCGTGGAAGCGGGCCGAGGTATCCAAGCCTGTCATCTTTGGCCATGCATTTGACAAAATGTTGCCTTCAATCTTGGATTGAAGATACAAGGATGACGTTACGGAATTTACAAAAAGAGCGTGTGAAAACCGACTTCATGTGTTTTGGATGATCCACACGCGTTCCGCGCATTCCGAGCAAGCGATCGTGAGCGCCACATCGCCTCAAACCCGGATGTCATCACGCGCTTGCCGCATCCCTTGGCCTGAAGATGCAGGCATGAGGGCGAATTTGAGCGTCAAAATCGGGGGGAAAACATGACAAGCGAAAACCCAAAGGCGACGGACTTTGAAACAAAGGCCCAATCGGAACAGAAGCACCTTGCGGAACAGGCTCAGGCCTCTCA
This sequence comes from Anaerolineales bacterium, assembly GCA_015489255.1. Classification (GTDB taxonomy): domain Bacteria; phylum Chloroflexota; class Anaerolineae; order Anaerolineales; family Villigracilaceae; genus S143-42. The sequence goes on from WGAD01000090.1 coordinate 683, forward strand.
GCCCGAAGAAGAACAATCCGCCTCCGGATCCGAACCGGAAAAGCCTGCCGGCGGCGAGGAAAAGGGCGAGCCCCTTGTCATAGAATGGCGCGAGCCCGATGGGTTTCTCTGGCTTTCCATCAGGAATTTTCTTTTGAGTGTCATGACCCTGGGAATTTATTACTTCTGGGGAAAGACGGAGGTGCGCCGCCGCATCTGGCGCGCCATTCACGTGAACGGAGAGCCGCTTGAATACACAGGCACCGGCTGGGAGCTGTTCAAGGGCTTTCTGATTGTGGGTATTCCCTTGTTCGTGGGCTTTTTTCTTTATGGCTTCTTCGCCGCGATGGTAACCGGTGGTCAGGAACTGCTGATGGATCTCATGGCCATTCCGCTCTATCTCTTGGTGGTCTGGCTCGTGGGCCTTGCCATTTACAGAACCTGGCGCTACCGCCTGCGCCGCACGCGCTGGCGCGGCATTCGCGGCACACTGGCCGGCGCCCCCGTAACCTATGCCAATGCCTATTTCATCACCACGCTGCTGATGGGCCTCACCCTGGGCTGGCTCATGCCCTGGCGTGCCCGTGAGCTGCATACTATCATGACCAACGACACCCGCATCGGCACCTCACCGCTTCGCCTTGAACCCGAGCCGGCCTTGCGCCCCCTGTACAAGGCTTTCGCGCCCGCATGGTTCATGGGCGTGTTCTTTTATGGGGCCACGATTCTGGTCTTCATGACGATCGCGGATATCGAAAGTGCAAAAGAGGGGCTGCCAACCTCCGGGCTTTCCCTGTTTCCGAGCACGATCCCCATACCGGTTCTGCTCTTGTCCCTGCTGCCGCTGCTGTTGCTGGTTATCTGGATGTGGCTGCGTTATTCCACCCGCGTATCCAACTGGTTTGCGGCCCATACCCGGTTGCACAACGGTCATTTTCGCCTGGATCTGAAGCCGAAGGACCTGTTTTTCCTTCGCCTGGGCAACTTTTTCATCGCCCTGCTTTCTCTCGGCATCTTGTTGCCCGTCGTACAAAAGCGCATGGCCCGCTTTATCGTGACCAGACTATCCTTTGAAGGAACGGTGGATCTCTCCAAGCTCACCCAGGCGACGGATAGCCTGGAGCACAGTGGAGAAGGGCTGGGCGAATTTTTCGACATCGATGCCTTCTGATGGATTTCGCCGAAATGCAGCGATACACACAGGCACGGGCATTCAGGGGGCGTTTCTCCGACGGAACAAACGCCCTCGCCCTGCCTGTCATCGTGCACATCAAAGACACGGGGCTTTACATCCAGCCCGCCAATGCAGGAGAAAGGCGCGTCTCTTTCGGCAAAGCTTCCCCTTCACAACCGATAAGAGGCGACCTCTGGC
>WGAD01000091.1 GCA_015489255.1 Anaerolineales bacterium
CTTCAGGTCTATGAAGGCTTGGCCGGTCAGGTAGCCGTCCCTGTCCACCGCGCAGGAGGTCACCCAGCCGATGACCTTGCCGCGCTTGTCGAGCACCGGGTCGCCGTTGTGTGCCATGCGGACGGCCTTCTCGGTGAAACGGAAGCGCACCACCACGCCTTTGCGCTGCTTTTCGCGCGCCAGGAAGGCTTCGCGCCCGATGAACCAGGGCTTGTAGGTCTTGACATAAGCGCCAAAACCGGCTTCTGCCACGCCCAGGTCGGGCTGGCCCATCTTGCCAGAGCCGGCGCCCATTTCATGGCCGTAGAGCGGCAGCCCGGCTTCCGTCCGCAGGCTATCACGGGCGCCCAGGCCCACCGGCTTGAGGCCGAAGGGTTCACCGGCTTTGAGTACGTCCAGGAAGAACTGGGCGGCGCGGTCGGGGTGGACGAAGAGTTCGAAGGCCATCTTTTCACCGGTGTATCCGGTGCGCGAGACGATCAAATCGTACCCGCCGACGGTGGCATCGCAGAGCTGCGTGCGTTTGAGCGCCAGGATGCGGGCTTTGGTCTCGTCGTCCGTGCCCATCGCCAGCAGGATGTCGCGGCTGCGCGGGCCTTGCAGGGCGATATCCACGCGCATCAGGTCGCCGGCGGCGCGGTCGCGCAGGTTGATGATTTCCACGTTGTAGCCGTAGGTCCGCGCCCAGGGACGGCGGTTGTCGATCTTCACCGCCCCATCGCGGACGGCTTCCAGCCAGGCGCGGTCCTTGTCATCGTTGGAAGCGTTGACCACCACCAGGTACTTGTCCCAGCCGCGGCGATAGACCAGGGTGTCGTCGATCACATCGGCGTCGGGGGTCAGGAAGTGGGTGTAGAGGCTTTCGCCGGGCAGAAGCCCGCCGACGTCGTTGCCGCAAACCGCGTCCAGGAAGGCGGCGGCTTCGGTGCCGCGCACTTCGTACACGCCCATGTGCGCCACGTCGAAGAGGCCGGCGGCCCGGCGGGTGGCCAGGTGTTCTTCCAGCACGCCGCTGTACCAGACCGGCATTTCCCAGCCGGCGAAGGGCACCAGTTTGGCGCCGAGCTGCTTGTGCACCTCATAGAGCGGGGTGCGGCGCAGTTGGTCGCTCTCTTCTTCCGTCCAGGTGAAATCGGGTTTGGCTTCGCCGCTGGCTTCCGCCATGCCGATGAAGAAGGGCTTGTCGGCGCCGCTGGCGGGTTCGCCGCTGGCCGGGATCGGGTCGGCGGCGGATTCGATCACCACCGTTGGGCCCGGGATGCGGCTGGGCAGGCCGTCTTCGGCACCGTCCAGGTTGAGCGAGACGTAGCCATCGGAAAGGTCGCGCAGCCAGGCGACCGTCAGGGCGGCTTTTTCCGCTGGGACGGACAGGCGGTAGTGGTCGTCGTCCACCCAGGTGAGCGTGCCGGTGACGGTTTCCTGCGGGGTGACGAGATAGGTCGTCACGCTGGCGCCGCGGCGCAGCGCCGAAAGATCCGCGCTGACCACGTAATCCAGCATCTGGCGGACGCGGCGGCCCTTCAGGTCGTAGGCGGCCCAGCCGTCCTTGCCTTCCACTTTGTCGTCCAGGTAGAAGAAGTGCGGGTAGCCGTGCGGCTGGTAGTCGAAATCCAGCCCGGCGCTTTCGGCCAGGTCGCGCACGCGGATTTTGGCTTCTTCCAGCACGTTGAAGTCCACTTTGGCGCGGCGTTGGCGCCCCTTGCGCGGGGTATCCACAAAGTGCGGGGTGGCGGCCAGCAGCACGTCGGCGATGATGTCGGCCAGGGCGCGGGTTTTGGCTTCGTCGAAGCCGCGCTGGGTGATCCAGGGCGTGCCCAGGCGGATGCCGTTGGGGTCGCGGGCGTTTTTGTCGCCGGGGATGGTGTTGCGGTTGGCGACGATGCCGACGATATCCAGGATGCGGGCGGCCTGGTCGCCGCTCAGGGTGGCGCCATCCGGGCCTTTGACCACGGTCACATCCACGTTGAGCATGTGGGTGTTCGTCCCGCCGTAGGGGATGCGGAAGCCGCGTTTGGCGAGTTGATCGGCCATGGCGGCGGCGTTCTTGATGGTTTGGGCTTGCAGTGTGCGGAATTGTTCGGTCTGCGTCAGTTTGAAGGTGACCGCCAGGGCGGCGAAGACCTGCACGTGCGGACCGCCCTGTTCGCCGGGGAAGACGGCCCTATCGATCTTGCGGGCCAGTTTGCGCTCGGTGGTCAGGATGATCGCGCCGCGCGGACCGTCCAGCGTCTTGTGGGTGGTGGAGGTGACGACGTGGGCGTAGCCGATGGGGGAGGGCACGACGCCCGCCGCTACCAGACCGCCGATGTGGGAGATGTCGGCTAGCAGGTAGGCGCCGACTTCATCGGCGATAGCGCGGAATTTCTCCCAGTCCGGCACCCAGGGGTAGGAGGAAAAGCCGGTGATGATCAGTTTGGGCTTGTGTTCCAGCGCCACGGCGCGGACGGCGTCGTAGTCGATCATCTCGGTTTCGGGGTCGATGGTGTAGTGCACGGCGTGGTAGAACTTGCCGGAGCGGTTGACCGATGAACCGTGCGAAAGATGCCCGCCGTGCAGCAGGTTCATGCCCAGCACCGTATCGCCGGGTTCGACCAGGGCATGATAGACCGCATTATTGGCCGGCGCGCCGGAGAGCGCCTGCACGTTGACGTAAATCTGGTCGGCGCCGTAGCCGTTGGCGGCGAAGGTCTCCGCTACGCGACGGCGGGCCAGGGCTTCGACGATGTCGGCGTATTCCACGCCCTTGTAGTAGCGTGGGTCGGAATAGCGGCGGTAGTGCGCCAGGCGGGCCGGGTAATCGAGGATTTCCTCTTCGGTCATCCAGCGGGTTTCTTCGTCGGGGTAGCCTTCGGCGTAGATGTTCTGGAAGGCGGAGCCGAGCGCCTCGCGCACGGCCAGCGGCGCCTGGCTTTCGGAGGCGATTAAGATCAGCTTGCGGGCCTGCCGTTCGGCCTCCAGCTGCGCCAGTTCGTGGACTTCGGGGGCCAGGTCGGCCAGGGTGCCGCGGAAAAGAAAGTCTTTCATGGAAATCTCCTGGTGTCAGATGAATGTGCGGGGTACGGGACGGATGTCCATCGCTCGCCGCGCCGCAGCGCGGTGGGCCTTTGTCGTCGTTTGTGGTTGAATTGTAGTCCTCGCGTGCAGGCTGGTCAAGTGACATTTAAAATAGATAGACGGTGATTTGCAGTATAATTTCTTTGCTTAATCCTGCCCAGAAAGGTGAGTGCACAATGGCCCAGAAGAAAAAGGAACTTCCCCTTTCCAAAGAAGAAATCATTGCGGATTATCGTCTGGCTTATCAATCGCGTCAGGTGTCTATCATTGGCCGCCGCGAGGTGCTCAGCGGCAAGGCCAAGTTTGGCATTTTTGGCGATGGAAAAGAAGTCATCCAGGTGGCGATGGCCCGCGCCTACGAAAAAGGCGACTGGCGCTCGGGTTATTACCGCGATCAGACCTGGCTTTTTGCGCTCGGCGTGCTCACGTTTGAGCAGTTCTTCGCCCAGCTCTACGCCGACGCCGACTTGGAA
>WGAD01000092.1 GCA_015489255.1 Anaerolineales bacterium
ATTATGTAATGATATAATGATGTAATGATGCAAGGAAGGACGGAACATCATGCTGTCGTTCACCTTGGACACCACCGGCCTGGAAGTCAAGGCCAAACTGTTTCGCAGCCTGGGAGACCCCTCCCGTCTGCGCATCCTGGAAGCCCTGCGCGACGCTCCGCACAACGTCGGCGAAATCGTGGAGGCCACCGGCTTTTCCCAGTCCAACGTCTCCAACCATCTGCGCTGTTTGCGAGATTGCGGCCTGGTGACCGCCGAGCGGCGCGGGCGCTATGTGATCTACCGCCTGAGCGACGATCGCGTGGACGAGTTGCTCAAACTGGCCGAATCGCTGCTAGCCGATGTCGCCCGCGGCGTGTATCAATGCACCCGTTATTAACATTTTTTAGGAGGTAGTGCGATGGACACCAAAGAACTTGAACTCCGCGTTGGCAACCTGGATTGCGAACACGACGCCGCCGCCATCGAGCGCGGCCTGAATGGTTTCCCCGGCCTGGTGGAACTGAAGGTCTTTCCCAAGGCCGCCAAAGTGCAACTGACCTACGACCCGGCGCAGACCTCGGACGAGGCCCTGCAAGAGAAGCTCGAGACCCTGGGCTTCCCGCCGCAAAAAGGGCTGACCCTGCCCGAACAGCCCAAACCCTGGCGCAACCCCAAGGTGCTGACCTCGCTCGGCTCCGGGCTGTTGCTGCTGGTCGGCTGGCTGCTGGGGCTGAGCGGCGCACCGGAAATCGCATCGAACGCGCTCTACGTCGTCGCCATCGTCTTGGGCGGCTACTATTTCGGGCGCGAGGCCCTCGAAGAACTGATCTTCGAGCGCGAAATCGGCATCGAATTGCTGATGGCCGTGGCCGCGGTGGCCGCCGCGGCCATGGGACAGGCCGCCGAGGGCGCCATGCTGGTCTTCCTGTACTCCATCTCGGAGGCCGCCGAGGGCTATACCGAGGAGAAGACCCGCTCGGCCATCAAAGCCCTGATGGACCTGGCCCCCAAGACCGCGCTGGTGCGCCGCGAGGGGCGCGAGGTGGAAATCCCGGTGGAAGAGTTGCAGGTCGGCGAGGTGTTCATCGTCAAGCCGGGCGGTTCCATCCCCACCGACGGTGAAGTGGTCAGCGGCACCTCCGGCGTCGATCAATCGCCGGTGACCGGTGAGAGCATCCCGGTGGAAAAAGGCCCCGGCGACCTGGTCTTCGCGGGCAGCATCAACCAGTCGGGGGCGCTGGAGGTGCGCGCCACCAAAGCCTTCGCCGAGAACACCATCAGCCGCATCATCAGCATGGTGGAGGAGGCCCAGGAGCGCAAGGGCAAGAGCCAGCGTTTCATCGAGCGCTTCGGGGCGCGTTACAGCCCGCTGGTGCTGCTGATCGGCGTGCTGCTGGCGGTCGTCCCGCCGCTGTTCTTCGGCGCGGACTGGCTCACCTGGCTGACGCGCGCCACGGTCTTCATCGTCGCCGCCGCGCCGTGCGCCCTGGTCATCTCCATCCCCATCACGCTGGTGGCCGCATTGGGCACCGGCGCACGGCAGGGCGTGCTGATCAAAGGCGGGGTGTACGTGGAAGAACTGGCGAAGGTCAAAGTCGTCGCCCTGGACAAGACCGGCACCCTGACGCGCGGCGAGCCGGAAGTGACCGACATCGTCACCCTGAACGTGAATGACGAAAAGCGCCTGCTGGAAGTGGCCGCTGGCATCGAGGGCCGCAGCGAACACCCGCTGGCGCGCGCCATCCTGCGTTATGCCGAGACCCAGGGCGTCCAGCCGCTGCTGGTAGCGGACTTTAAAGCCCTGGCCGGCGCCGGGGCGGTCGCCCGCGTGGACGGGGTGCAGGTGTACATCGGCAGCCCGGGTTTGTTCCAGAAGACGCTAAAGGTCTCGCTGGCGGGCATCGAAGCCGATATCGCCCGCCTGCAAGAAGAGGGCAAAACCGTGGTACTGGTCGGGGATGAGACAGCCGTGTGGGGGCTGCTCGCCATTCGCGACAACCTCCGCCCCAACGCACGGCAGGCCATCGCCGCCCTGCACAAACTGGGCGTGGAGAAGGTGGTCATGCTGACCGGCGACAATCCGCGCACCGCGCAGGCCATCGCCCGCGAACTGGGCATCGACGAAGTGTACGCCGACCTGAAGCCGGAGGACAAGGCCGCCCAAGTGCGCCAACTGGCGAAACGCTACGGGCACGTCGCCATGGTGGGCGACGGCGTCAACGACGCGCCGGCGCTGGCCGAGGCCACGGTGGGCGTGGCGATGGGCGCCGCCGGCACCGATGTGGCGCTGGAAACCGCCGACGTGGCCCTGATGGCCGACGACCTGGAGAAACTGGCCTACGCCCTGGAACTGGCGCAGCGCACCCAGCGCGTGGTGGGGCAGAACCTGGCGCTCTCGGCGGTCGTCATCGCTGCGCTGGTGGTCGGCGCAGTGGGCGGTTGGTTCACCCTGCCGGTGGCCGTGCTGGGGCACGAGATCAGCGAGTTCGTGGTCATCGGCAGCGGGCTGCGGATGCTGCGGGCGTAATCCTTCGCGGGATGGCTTTCCGCGCGGAAAGCCATCCCGCTTTTCACCCGGTTTACAAACGGCCTTCACACTTTCTACACATTGGTGCGGTAAAGTATCTGCACATTCACGCAACTGATGAAGGTACTTTATGCGCAAAGAGAAACTTATATTTCTGCTCAGTCTCGGGGCGGCATTACTGCTGGGCGCCTGTACCCCACAGGGGTTTTACCCCTCCGCCTGGTCTCCTCCGGCGCAACCGCCCGGCGTAGTGGGGCAGCCGCCGGCACAGCCCCCCAGCGCTTACGGAAACCCCGACAGCCCGGGGACGAACATGCGTCCATCCTCCGGCGGACAGCCCTCCATGAGGTGGCAGCAAAATGGTCGGCAGCCAACCAACCGCTACGGGCAATGGCAAGGCATGGCTGGAAGATCAGGCCAGCAACCATGGCATGATGGACACAACCAAAGGCAAGGCGCGTGGTACGGGAACCGCAACCAGGGCCGGGGTGAAGGCCATTGGAATTATGGTTATGATGACTGCGCTGGCACAACCATGAATGGAATGGCGAGCAACATGCCGGCGGCCAACGGGCAGCGCGTCTCTTTCCAACAGGATGTCCAACCGCTCTTGAACGCTCGTTGCGTCGCCTGCCACGGCGGGACAGCCGGTCTCTACCTGGACAGTTACAACGGTGTGATGAACGGCGGCGCCGGCTGGCCGATCGTTGTGCCCGGCGACCCGGCCAACAGCCGCCTGGTTCAGGTGGTGAGCAGCGGCGATATGCCCTACGGCGGCCCGCCGCTCACTGCGAGCGAGATTCAAACCCTGGTGAACTGGATCGTCGCAGGCGCTCCGGACAATTAGAACACCTTGGAAATTGGAGACAGAAACATGAACAACTCAAAATGGCTGAAATGGCTTGTGTGGGGCGGAGCAGCGCTCCTGGCGGTTGGTTTTCTCTTCACTCTGATCGCTCCGGCCATGGGCGGCGGCGCATGGGGCTATGGTCACGACAACTGCGGCTGGTGGGGCGGTTGGGATACAATGACCGGCTACGGTCGCCTCGGATATCGTCCCCTGGGCTGGCTGGGGATGCTCTTCGGCCTGTTCATCCGCCTGGGCATGCTGGCGCTTGTGGTAGCTGGCGGCATCTGGCTGGTGAACGCGCTGACCACCGGCGGGATCGACTTGTCCACCATTCGACAAAACGCGCAAACGCGCACGGACGCAGCCGTCTGCCCTGCATGCGGGAAACCCGTCCAGCCCGATTGGAACACCTGCCCCTACTGTGGCACGGCGCTCAACGACTAAGCAATGGCCCGGCGGATCCTGATTATCGAAGACGAATCGCACATCGTCCGCACAGTGCGGCTCTACCTGGAAAAGGCAGGTTTTGAAGTCGCATGGGCCAGCGACGGAACGCAGGGATTGGCTGCGTTCCGTCGCACGCGTCCGGCGCTGGTGCTGCTCGATCTCAACCTGCCCGGCGACCTGGACGGCCTGGACGTGTGCCGCAAACTGCGGGCAGAATCCAGCGTTCCCATCATCATGCTGACAGCCCGCAGCGAGGAAACCGACAAGCTCATCGGCCTGGAATTGGGAGCGGACGATTACATCACCAAGCCCTTTTCTCCCCGGGAGGTAACCGCCCGCGTGCGCACTGTGCTGCGGCGGGCGGCACAACCCCAGGGCGCGCCCGAAATGCTGGAGGTGGCCGATATCCGCCTGAACCCGGAAAGCCGCGTCGTCACCGTCGGCGGGCGCGAAGTCCCCCTGACGCGCACCGAGTTCGACCTCCTGGCAGCGCTGATGCAATCGCCGGGGCGGGTTTTCTCGCGCGCCCAGTTGCTCGAACACGCCCTGAGAACACCCTTCTACGAGGGCTACGAGCGCACGGTTGACCAGCACATCAAAAATTTGCGGCAGAAAATTGAACCCAACCCCCGCTCACCGCATTACATCCTCACCGTGCGCGGCGTGGGATACAAAATTACGGATGCCTGACCTATGCGCAGCCTGTGGACGAAACTGATCGGCGCTTTTAGCCTGGTGATTCTGGTAGGCACCGGGATGGTCGTCTGGTTGGCTGGCCGGGCAACCACCGGGCAGTTCGAGTTGTATGTCACCCAGACGGGACGCGCCTGGGCCGAGCGGTTGGTTCCCACTCTGGCCGAATACTACGCCCAAACCGGCTCCTGGGACGGGGTGGAACGCGTGTTGCAGCAATCATCGGCCTACGCCCCCACCACGGACAGGATAGATGGAGATGGCTGCATGGAGAACGGGACGAACCGCTGGTGGCAAGAGGGCCACGGGCAGGACAATCACAATTGGGGCAACGAAGGCGAGGCCGACTGCACGGGCGACGACTGGATGATGGACATGTGGACGATTGCCGGCAACCGCCTGGTGCTGGCAGACGAGAACTGGGTCATCGTCGCCGACACCGCCAACGTGCTGGTCGGCGCCCGCCTGCTGGCGGACGATATCGCCCGCGGCACGCCGGTCCTGCTGGGAGGCCGTCCCGTTGGCACGTTGATCGTCACCCCCTTCAACACCCCGGCCTCCCCGGCAAACGACTTTTTGCAGGCCGCCCGGCGCTCGGTGCTGTGGGCAGGCATCTCGGCGGGCGCGGTGGCGCTTGTTTTGGGGTCGTTGTTGTTCTTCCAGATTACGCGTCCGCTGCGCAGCCTTTCTTCCGCCGCGCAGAGCATCGCCCGCGGCGATCTAAGTCAACGCGCCTGGGTCTCCGGAGATGACGAAATCGGGCGGGTGGCGCGCTCTTTCAACCAGATGGCGGAGAAATTGCAACGTTACGAAGCCGAACGGCAAAACATGATCGCCGACATCGCCCACGAACTACGCACCCCGCTGGCCGTCATCCAGGGCAACCTGGAAGCCATGCTGGACGGCGTGCTGCCCGCCGACGGCAGGGAACTGGCCCTGCTCCATCAGGAAGCCCTGCTGCTCAAACGGCTGATCAGCGACCTGCGCACCCTCTCGCTGGCCGATGCCGGGCAATTGACGTTGCACCGCCGCCCGGTCAACCTGCGGGAACTGGCCGCACAGGTAGTGGAACGGCTGCAATTGCGTATTGAAGAGAAGAACATCGAGTTGCGCGTCAACATCCCGGAGAGCATCTCCGCCGTATCCGCAGACCCGGAACGCCTGGCGCAGGTGTTGAGCAACCTGATTGACAACGCCCTGCGCTACACGCCCGACGGCACGCGCATCGTCATCGCCGCCCGCGCCACGGCTGGCGAAGTGGAAGTATCCGTCAGCGACGACGGGCCGGGCATCCCGCTGGAAGAACTGCCCAACCTGTTCCGCCGTTTCTGGCGCGCCGAGAAATCGCGCAACCGTGCCACCGGCGGTTCGGGGTTGGGGCTGGCGATCGTCAAACAGCTGGTGGAAGCGCACGGCGGGCGCGTGTGGGCCGAAAGCGAAGGCCCCGGCAAAGGCAGCCGCTTCGTTTTCACCCTGCCGGCTTGAGCCACGTGCAAAAAAGACACGAGGCCGGCGGCGAGTCAAACGCCGGCACAACGCATAGGCCATTTGGCGGAGGGAAACACCGCCATTTACCTGATAATCAGAGGCTTCCCTTTGAGGTATCCTTGCAAGAACACTTCCCGAGGAGTACAAGAAAATGACTACGCGAAAAACAAAACTTTTTTTCTGGCGGACATCCATCCTGGCGGCTGCCGTGTTGACACTGGCCGCTTGCAGCGGCACGCTCCCACCCCCACCAGCGGTGGGCGGTGAAACCCCGGTGCCCGTTCTGTCGGACGAAATCGCGGCAAAAACAGCCGTCCCCACAACCCCTGCCGAGCCGGCTTCGGCGTCGACCAACGAAGAACAGCCCGTCGTCGAAGTGCAAATTACCTTGACGGAATTCGGCATTCAGGCTTCGCAAAACACGTTTCAAACCGGCGTCCGGTATCGCTTTGTGATCACCAACCAGGGCATGATGCCGCACGAATGGATGATCATCCCCAACCTGGGCATTGCCGCAGTGGCGCCGCAGGGTATGGGCGACCAATCTGGTATGGGGGACCAGTCCGGCATGGGCAACCAGTCGGGCATGGGCGACCAGTCGGGCATGGGGGACCAGTCCGGCATGGGCAACCAGTCGGGTATGGGGGACCAGTCGGGCATGGGCAACCAGTCGGGTATGGGGGACCAGTCCGGCATGGGCAATCAGTCCGGCATGGGCAACCAGTCCGGCATGGGCAACCAGTCCGGTATGGGCGACCAGTCCGGCATGGGCAATCAGTCCGGCATGGGCAACCAGTCGGGCATGGGCAATCAGTCCGGCATGGGCAACCAGTCCGGCGTGGGCAACCAGTCCGGCATGGGCAACCAGTCCGGTATGGGCGACCAGTCCGGCATGGGCGACCAGTCCGGCATGGGTGACCAGTCGGGCATGGCGTCCAGCGCGGTGGACATGGAAGCCATCGATGCCCAGGCCCTGCTGGTGGTGGAAGACGATGAATTGCCGCCGGGCGCTACCGTCGTTGTCGAATACACCTTCACTTCGCCCTCATCTGATCTGGAATTCGCCTGCTACCTCCCCGGCCACTATGAAGCCGGCATGTCTCTGCCCATCACCGTCACCCCCTGATTTTTCCATCACGGCCAGGGCGAGTTTTCTTGCTCTGGCCTTCTTTTCGTTTCGGAGGAGATGACCATGACCCCTGACCCACGCTTCTCGCGCCGCGATTTTCTCAAACTGGGCGCCCTGGGCCTGGGAAGCCTCGCCTTCCGCCCCTGGCTGCGCCGCAGCGCAGCGGATTTCCCCTCAGCGGAACGCCTGGGGCGCATCGTTGTCGGTAAAACCGACCTGAAAACCCGTCCCGATGCCGCCAGCAAAACCGTCGG
>WGAD01000093.1 GCA_015489255.1 Anaerolineales bacterium
GTAGTGCAGCACCCCCAACGTGTGCGGGCTTCGGTGGGGGTGCTGACCGAACATCACGGCCTGTACGATCGCATGACGGCACGGGAATACCTGCGCTTCTTTGGGCGTGTGTATGGGCTAGAGGGCGAAGGCCTGGAAGCGCGCATTCTTTCCCTGTTGGAATACTTTGGCCTGGGAGAAGCCGCCGATCGCACGACGGAAACCTTCTCCAAAGGGATGCGCCAGAAACTGGCCCTGGCGCGCGCCCTCCTGCACGATCCGCCCGTCTTGTTGCTGGATGAGCCGACCTCTGCCATGGATCCGGAATCGGCGCAGTTGGTGCGCGCGGAGATCGCCCGCCTGCGTTCCGAATCGCGCGCGATTTTGCTCTGCACGCACAACCTGCTGGAAGCGGAAATGTTGGCCGACCGCATTGCCATTATCCGTCAGGGCCGCATTCTCTTGCAAGGAACGCCGGAAAACCTGAAGCGCGAATTGCTGGGGCCGCCGGTCTACGATCTCCTGCTGGCGGACGACTGGACGCCGCCAGATGCCTGGCCGTCTGGGGTGGACGTGCTGGAAATCGCACCGCGGCGCGTGCGCCTGCGCATCCCCGACCCCGAACGGTCCAACCCTCGATTGCTCTCCTGGCTGATAGCGCGCCAGGCGCCAGTGCAGGCCTTCCAAAAAGTGCCTCAGCTGCTAGAAGAAGTGTACCTGACCGCCATGCAACGCGCTCAGGAGGGAACCCTATGAAGAAACAATGGCGGCTTGTGGGCGTGGTCATGCGCCGCGAATTGCGCGATCAACTGCGCGATTGGCGCGTGCTGACGCCCATCATCATCCTGACCCTGTTCTTCCCGCTGCTGATGAACGCTTCCGCCCGGCGGGCGGTGGATTTCGTCAACCAATATGGCGCGGAATTGATCGCCGAACGCATGGTGCCCTTTTTTGTGCTCATCGTTGGCTTCTTCCCGATTACCGTTGGCCTGGTGGTTGCGCTGGAGGCCTTCGTGGGCGAAAAAGAACGCGGCACAATCGAGCCGCTGCTCAGCAGCCCGCTGGAAGACTGGCAACTCTACGCAGGAAAGTTCCTGGCTGGTTTGTCGTTGCCCCTGGGCGCAGCCTTTTTGGATGTCTTCATCTACCTGCTGACGCTTTGGCTGCGCAATTTCAGTCTGCCCCCCTGGTGGATGCTGGCATACGCCCTGGTTTTGACGGCCATGGAGGCGGTGACGCTGGTCAGCGCGGCGATGTTTATCTCCACCCAGTCGGCCACCGTGCGCGGCGCCAACTTGCTGGCCTCCTTTATCATCATTCCAATGGCTTTGCTTCTGCAAGCCGAAAGCGCTGTGCTCTTTTTTGGCGATCACCTGACCTTCTGGCTGACGATTTTGGGGTTGAGCATCCTGGCATTTTTGCTCATACGCCTGGGCGTCGCCCACTTCCAACGGGAATACTTGCTCAATCAGCGCAACAATGCGTTGTCACCGCATAGGGCATGGAAGACGTTTTGGACGCATTTTCTGAGCGGCCAGCAGACGTTGAAAGGCTGGTATCGGGAACTGTGGCGTCTGCTGGCCGTGTACCTGCGGGTCGATATTATGGTAACGGCTGCTATGCTGGTATTGGTGGCCACGCTTTCCTATTTATGGGCGATTGGACAGGCAGACCACTTTTCTAGCGATGAATTCATGAGCGCCATGCAGCAACTCAGCACGGATATGCCGGGGGTGACGCCCGGCGGCGGGCTGGGGTTTGGCACGATCTTCTGGCACAATTTGCGCGCTGCGGTTTTGTTGCTGACCTTTGGCTTTGTCTCCGTTTCTTTGCTGGGAGAATTGCTGCTTATCGTCAATTTCGCCGTGATCGGCGTGGTGCTGGGCGGCGTTCACCTGATGGGGTATTCCGCGCTGGAGATGTTTCTGCGGGGCATCTTGCCGCACGGGGTGTTTGAGATCCCGGCCATGGTGCTCATTGGCGCCTTGATCTTGCGCGGCGGCCTGGTGATGCTCAGCCCTCAGCCCCAGGAAACCCTGGGCGATACGCTGCTGAAACTGATAGCAGATTGGTCACGGGTTTTTGTCGGCGCATTGTTGCCCTTGTTGTTACTGGCGGCAGCGATAGAAGCGTGGATCACCCCCCACTTACTGAAAGGGTTTTTCTGATCATGCCACGTTTGATTGTGCTGGGCGCATCCAATGCCTTGGGTAGTGAACGCAGCGCGAACACGCATCTGGCGCTGGAGACGGAACAACGGCTGATCTTGATCGACGCCGTGAACGATGTAGTTGTGCGCTTGCGGCAGGCTGGCGTCGATCCCTTGCGCCTGACCGATCTCATCCTGACGCACTTCCACCCCGATCATGTTGCCGGCGTCCCTTCTTTGCTGATGGATCTTTGGCTTTTGGGGCGCACGGAACCGCTGCATGTATATGGCCTGGAAGATACACTGGCGCGCACCCAACAAATGATGACCTTGTTTGATTGGGATTCCTGGCCGAATTTTTATCCGGTGTATTTCCACCCATTTCCGGTGACGGAATTGACCCTCTTGTTCAGCGATGATGAAATACTGGTCGAGGCCGTGCAAGTGAAACACATGGTGCCAACCATTGGGTTGCGCGTGACCTTTCAGCAAAGCGACAAAGTTTGGGCCTATTCGTGCGATACCGAACCCTGCGATGCGGTGCTGGAGCTGGCCGGCGGTGCGGATGTGCTCTTCCACGAGGCGGCCGGCCCAAGCTTTGGCCATACTTCACCCGCCGAGGCCGGCGCCATCGCTCGCCGGGCAGAAGTGGGAGCCTTGTACCTGATCCATTACGATACTTTCAACGATCGTGATGACGAATTGAAAACCGAGGCCGAAGCCACCTTTGGCGGCCCGGTGCACCTGGCGCACGATTTCATGGAGCTGCAATTCTAAACCCAAATTTTCCTCTCACAACGCTCATTCGGGTTTATAATACGCCCATGTTAACCGGAGAATTTCGCCCTCGCATCCTGCCGCGCACCGGCGAAGCCACCGCCTGGGGGCTGACGGCCCTGTTGCTGGCGGTGCGCTGGCTGCTGGCACAGCGGTATGGCCTGGTGGCTTCCTCGCTGGAATGGATGTTCCTGCTGATGCTGGCGGTTTCTTTGTTGATTTCCTTCAGCAACTGGATGGAACGGCGCACGCGCCTGATCCTGGACGAGGAGGGAATCACCTTTCGCAACGGGTTGCGAAAGGTCACGTTCCGCTGGCCGGATATCCGCCGTATTCGCGTGCTGCCGGCTTCCCTGGGCGATGGCAAATCGGTGATGGTGATGGGGGAAAAGACGTATTTTCGTTTCGATACCCTGGGCCAGGCGCGCGGACGCAACCGGGAAGTCTGGCTGGGTTTCCCCGAAGGAGAACAGATCTTATCGACCCTGGTGGCGCGCTGCGGTTTCAGCCACCACCAGGACGGAAAAGAAGAATATTACGCCTGAAGCGTTTCCGCTGTGGCCTGGCGCGCGCCTGCCACGGCGGGCGCGTTTGCTTTTGTCTGTGGAGGTAACCGACCATGAATATTGACCAACAAGTTGAGCTGCTGATGCAAGGCACCTCGTATGGAGATGACGAACTGGCTGCTGCCATGCGCCGTGAACTGCGCGAGCGTTTGATCGAGGCAGAGAAAGAAGGCCGCCCTTTGCGGGTCTATTGTGGTTACGATCCCACCTCCACCGATCTCCACCTGGGGCACACCATCACCATGCGGAAACTGCGCCAGTTCCAGGATTTGGGGCATGAGGTCACCTTCCTGATTGGCGATTACACCGCATTGGTGGGCGACCCTTCCGACAAGAACAAAGCGCGTCCTTTGCTGTCGTATGAGGACATTCGCAAGAATGCCGAAACTTATGCCGAACAAGCCTTTCGCATTCTCGATCCGGAAAAGACGCGGGTGCGATACAACAGTGAATGGTTGGCGCAGTTAACGCTGGTGGACCTGATTCGCATGGGACAGAACTTTACCATTCAGCAATTTCTGGCGCGCGACAATTTTGCCAAGCGTTTGGAAAGCGGCAAGGCCATTTTCCTGCACGAAACGTTCTACCCGCTTTTGCAAGGGTACGATGCCGTTGCCCAGGAAACGGACGTACAGGTGGGCGGCAGCGATCAATTGTTCAACATCATCGTGGCTGGCAGAAAACTGCAAGAGGCCATGGGGCAAAAACCGCTGATCGGCGTATTGGTTGAAATTCTCCCGGGCACCGATGGGGTGCAGCGCATGTCCAAATCGACCGGCAACGTGATCCCGATCAACACCACGGCGGAAGATATGTACGGCAAGGTGATGAGCATTCCGGATTTTGTTATGGGCAAATATTTCCGCCTGGCTACGCGCTGGTCGCCGGGGCAGATTGCCGCCCTGGAGGCGGAGATCGAGGCCGGGCGGCTACATCCGCGAGACGCGAAAATGCAGCTGGCGCGCGAAATTGTCAGCATCTTCTACGGTGACGAGGCCGCTGCGGCGGCTGAGACCGCGTTTATCCGCGTTTTTCAACAGAAGACGAACCCGGACGACATGCCAGAATACACCCTGCAAGCAGGCCAGACCGTTCTCG
>WGAD01000094.1 GCA_015489255.1 Anaerolineales bacterium
AGGGTGGCGTACTTCGTCCACAGGATGCCGCTAAAGGGGTCTTGCCCATCCGCCTGCGGTTCTTCCCACGGGCGAAAGGCTAATGCGTGCTGGCGCAAGGCGGGTTCGTCTTGCGGGTCAGGGGGGACGGTAAAAACAGGGGTTGGCACGTCGGGACCGTGAAACGCCTGCGGCACCGCGGCGGCTGCGGCTTCTGCCGCTTCGTCATCGGCCACCATAAGCAGCGCGTTGGTCATAAAGCCCCCTTCGGCGGTCGCCCTGTCCAGCACGGCGGTCAGGGCGCGCATGAGGTCGGTAAGGCGCATGGCAAGGTCGTCTTCGGACTGCCACGATTTGCCCACGGATACAGCGGGCACCGCGCCTGACGTCATCCCAACACCCCACATTGCGCCCAGATTGCGCGCCTGTGCGCTTCCCGTGCTCCGCCCTTCAGTGTGGCTCTGTCCCCATGATTTACCCTCTGTGTGGCTTTTTGAAACGGTGTCGCTCACGCCGTGGGTAATGCTGTGAGACGAGGTAAACGCTACGCCTTCGGTGCGGCTTTGGGCGCTGGAAACGCTGGCGCTTTGCCCGCGGCTCACGGTTTGAGACGTTCCCCACGCCTCGCCGTTAGTGGTCGTGTGCCCGCGGGAAACCGACCCGGAGGTAGTATCAGCGGTGCCCGATGAGGTGCTGCCCGTAATTGCGCTGGTGGTGCTCCAATTCTGCGCTCCCGTACTGGTTGTGCTGTGCACGTGGGCCGCGGTGTGTGAGAAGGTATCCGCGCTGCTTTGCGATTGCGAATTTGTATCCGATGAACTCGCGTTGTATCCCACGCTGCCATCCAAAACACCCGCAGGGATGCCGCCGTGGATGTTAAACCCTCCCCCTTTCGTCTCCGTATGGGCAGTTGCCGTGCCTTCGGCAGTGGTGTGGCTGTGCGCGTCTGCGGAAGTCGTCCCTCGCGTTTCGCTATATGATGCGCTTCCGCCATGACTTCCTCCATGCGACCAGCCCGTGGAACTGCCCGACGAGGTGGTATGCGCCCAGCCCGAAGTCACGGTTTCGCTGTTTGCTTCGCTGTGGCTCACCGTGTGGCTCGTGCCGTGGCTCACCGCGCTGCTTGTGCCGTGGCTCTGCCCGTGAGTTGTGCCATGTCCCGCGCTGCGGGTCACGCCCCAACTATTTGTAACCGCAGTGCTTTCAGTATGCGCGTGGCCGTGGGTATCCGCCTGCGACCATCCCCGATTTACCCCGTCCGCCGTGCTGTGGCTGTGCGTTACCGCCGTGCTATGCCCGCCCGTGTGGGCGCGGCTGACAGCCGTCATCAAGGGGATGGAGAGGCTAAAGCCGATGGAGCGCGTCCCCCGCTGGCGGGAGGCGATTTGCGTTACCTGACGGCTCACCTCCACCAGGTGTCTTGCCAGCAACCCGCGGGAAAGGCGGCGGCCTGCAATCTGGAAAACGAAATCCTTGCGGACGGCGGCCAGCGCGCGAAAAAGCGCCTCGTTTTGCTCGGCGGCCAGGTCGTCCAGTTTTTCGCTCTGGTCATCACCCAGCCCGCGCGGGGCGTCGCGGGGGTCGGGATGCCCCAGCAAGGCAAGGATGCGGCTCGCCCGTTTCTCGGCAAATTCCATCATCCACATCACCCAATCCACGTTTGGGGGAGCAAGGCGGGATTGAATATGATTTGCCATGATTGCCTCAACCGCTGCCTGCCGCTGCAAGGCCAGCCGCGCCGCGTCGTCCAGCGTTGCGCCCTCCCCCGTCGCGCCGTACATCTGTACCACCCCCACGTGCTGCGGGTGAAAGATGCCCGCAGCGGTGTAAACGAAATCTACCCCTGCGTTGTGCAAACCGCGCAAGGCGGCCACCTGGCGGCGGTAGAAATTGATACCCTCCCGCTCCCCCGCTTCGGAAATCGGGCGCGGGAGTACGGTCAACTCCCGCAGCGCCAGCACGCGAAACCGCCGCCCCGCGGGGGTGTCCAGCAAAAACCACAGGTACTTGAATTTTCCGTTTTCCAGTTTGATGCCGTTGTCCACAATCTGCATAACGCACCTCAACTTGACATTTTTTTTGGCGCAATTGCGCCAAGTACCCCTATAAGGCCAAGTGGCGCAATTGCGCCACTTTTAATCCTGCTTTAATCATTCCCCTCCCCCATTTCCAGCGTCACCGTCACGGGCTGCTGCATGGTCAAAGGGGCGTCCTGGACGGCCAGCGTGTAGGTTTTCTGCTTCGGGCGTGCGGTGGGGATAGCGAAAACCAGCGTACCCGTCAGGCGCTCGCCAGCGGGGATTTCCACCTGCGCCATCAAGGGCGCGCCCACGATAGGCACGGGCAAAATGCTTTCCCCGCCCAGCGCGAGGCTAAACCACAACGGGGCGTAACTCACGGCGTCATTGTCTGGCGGGTTGTAGATGACCACATCCACGGCCAGCCACCGCTCCCCATTGGGGCGCTGGAAGCCGCCCGCCTCGTTCACCCAGCGGGGGTTACTGAAGGTGACTTCCACTCCGCTTTGACTGGTGATTTTCACCGCGTGCGCGGTGGCCGTGAGCACACCTGCGGGGGTTGGCGTGGGCGCGGGGGTGTTCGTCACGACCGGCACGCTCTGTTCGCCCGCGTCAGCGGGCGTTGCCGCGCCGTCAGGCGCGGCGTTCCTTGCCTCCTCCCCCTCCTGCTCCGCGCCCGCTGCCACGGCAGCGGGCGTAGCCGCAACCGCTGACGCGGTTGCCCGAACCCCTGCGACCTGGGTTTGCAGAGCTTGAACGATGGTGGGCGCGATATCTGCGCCCCCGCTGTTCTGACACGAACAGGCGGCCAGCAAAAGGGCAGCCAAGACGATGATGACCAGGCGGGTTTTCATGTGTCAACCTCCCCATACCGAAGGCAAAGCGCCGTGCGACCAGGCCGCCAAGTGCCCGCGCGTCTGTTCGGGGATGGCATGAGGCGGCGCCTGGCGCAAAATCAGGCTTGCGAGTTCGGGCATGTTCTGTAACAGCGCGGGGTAAAGGGTTATTCGCTTGTAACTGGTTTTGATGACCAGCATTTTCCACGCGGGGGAATACTTGACGCTGGCGACCTCGCGCCATGCGAAATTTCCACTGCCCCACACGCGGGAATAGGCAAAGCCGCCTTCGTTTGCGGTAAACCGCTCCATAGCGAGATACCACGCCAGTGCAAACGACACCAGCCCCGCGCTCTCAAAGGCAACGGCAAGCCCTGTTGAGGCGGTGGGGTTGCCCTGTATCATGGACACCACAACCAGCACGGCAAGGGCGGAATACCCCAAACCGACCAGCACAAGCACGATGACAAGGATGGGAGGATAGCGGTATTGGCCGCTCGGCAAGGAGGCTTTATCCCGCCCCTGCCTGATAACAAAGCCAACAGCAAGAAAGATGACCATCCAGACAAGCCATTTCATCAGTCTTTCCTCCCGCGTGTCCGAATGGTAGCGATGGTTTCATCCGGCCTGCCCATCGGCGGATGCACCCACGCGCTTTGTGCAACCAGCGCGAGGAAGCCGAGGGGATAGGCATACATGGCGATACCGATGATGGCATTGACATACAACAGCCCTTGCGCGGTTGCAGGGTCGGCAGCCTGCAGGGGTGCAGCGCGCCACGCCAGAAAGCCCAGCCCCATAAGGCCGTACAGCCCCAGGGCGCGCGCTGCCGACCACCGCAGCGCAAGAGGGTCATGCTTTTCAAACCGCACAGCGGCCACCGCGGCCCATGCCATGAGCAGGGCAGCGTAGGGCACGGGAGAAGGCGCGACCGCGCCCGCCAGCCACGCCAGCGCGCCGGCGGCAGCGATGCGCGTGCGGCGCTCCACCCGCTCCGTGGCAACCAGCCATAACAGGGGCGGCAGGGTCAACAGCGGCGCCCAATGCTCGGCGAGGAAATACAGCACGGCCAGCAAGCCGTTGAGTACCCACAAGGCAGGGAGAAGGTAATCGGGCATGGCGTCCTCGTCAGTGAACGATGCTGACTTCCAGCATGTACACGGGCACTTTGATAACGGCGGTTGAGGTCTTGTTGCCTTTATCCTGTTTCGCCGTCACCGTGACCTCGTAATAGCCAGGGTCAAGGGGGGTGTAGTGAAACCACAGAGTGGCAAGGGGCGTGTTGTCCCCGCTCACGTTTTGCTCATCGGGAAGGTCGGGGTAATCGCCTTTGATGTGCGCGCCTGGGTAAGCGAGGGCAAGGTCGTGAAGTATCCAGTCACGGCTTTTCTCGGAAAGTTCAATGGCCGAGACGGAAAAATCCGTGATTTTCGCCTGCCCGCCTCCGCAGTGGTTCTTATCCTTCCCGCCCTCGGCGGTGACGGTCACGGCAAAACCGAGGCGGTCTGGATCCTGCCCGTCCACCAGGGGGTAAGGCGGCGTGAGCGCCACCGCGTCCGTGTGAATGACTGGCGGGGTGTAGTTTGGGGTGCAGTCGCCGCCTCCGCTGCCGCCAGAGCCGCAACACGCGGTATCCTTGGTGGCGTTTTCCAAAGAACAACTTATAAGCCTGCCGCTTTTGTCGTAGTGCTCTTTGCATTCGCCCACGGGATACGGCCATGGGTCGGTCAAGCAATCATCGCTATTGGGGCAATCCACCACCTCTTCTTTGGTGTCTTCCCCACAAGCCCCAGTCGTAGCGAAATAACAACCTGTAATTTTGGTGACTTTGATGTTTCCGTAACACTGTTCAGAGCAATCGCCCGCGCACCATTTATCACGCGGGCTGCAATCGCCCAAACAAGCGGTCTGGGGAACGGCGGCCAGAATGACAAAGGCCAGCACAATGCCAGCGATGACGGCATGGGGGGCATTGCGCCAAAACCAGGGATACCGGTCAGGAAAAGAGCGAAGCCAATGCCAGACTTTCACGGTGACACCTCCCAAGTGCTCATGGCGGGGTCTTGCGGCACCAAAGCGCTAACCCCATACAGGATAAAGCCCGAAGGCATCAAGGCTTGTGTCAAAGCAGCCTTCATCACCAGCGAGGTATAGCCAGGCCATTGCTTTTCAATAGCCTCACCTAAATTGCACACCCACGGCGGGGGTTGAATAGGGGCATATTTCCCAAAGTTACATTGCCCCCACTGGAAGCCTTGCACAGTGACCAGCGGCTCTTCTGCCGTAGCCGTGGCTGTTTTCCCCAATGCTCCCCACTGTTTTTTCGCAACCGCCAAAAATTCCTCCCGCGTCAGGTGAGTAACGTCATCACCATACAACCAGGGTTGAAGCAATACAGGCCACGGAAAGTATTGACCGTTGTGTTCTACGCCCATGACTAACGGAACGACTAACACTTGCTGGGCAGCGTTGAGTTGCAAGGTGTAAAGCACATCGGCGCGATAAATTTGGTTGTCTTGTGTAGTAATGACAATCTCGCCCCATTGTCCAGTAGAAACCAAAGGTACTTGGTAATATCCCATGACCACATCGCCCGCTTCCGTGTGGAAAGTTTCAGTTAGCCAAGGGGACGTGTGATATTTGCTCCCCCACTGGCGCATTTTCTCTATCCATTCGGGTTTGACTTCGGGCGGTTGAAGCCCCTCAATTGTCAGGGCTTCGGCGGGTGTTGGGAGCACAGTGAGCACAACCGTTTCAGGCCTGGCTCTCCCCCACCAGAAAGCCCGCCCTAACAAGGTAAGGGCAACCAGCAAAACGCCAACAGCAAGGATTATCAAGGCTTTTTTCATAAGCGCCTCACAAGCAAGGGGATTAAACAAAAAGCCCACCCCGAAATCGGGGTGGGCTTTGCACGCGCAACAGGCGCGATACGCCCTTTCGGGATGGACATTCTGATTTTACGGATTGTCCCCCGCTTTGTCAAGGGCAGGAATGCCGAAAATTCGCAGAACGCCGTTAGCGTCCAGCGTTACCAACCTTTGGTCATCACAGTCAATTGCCAACGGCTGGTTGCTCGGATGCTCCCAAAG